>NZ_WKZE01000019.1:0-3508 GCF_009678315.1 Finegoldia sp. BIOML-A2 | reverse complement strand
ATGACTGGGGTGAAGTCGTAACAAGGTAGCCGTATCGGAAGGTGCGGCTGGATCACCTCCTTTCTAAGGAGTGCTAAGCTCTTAAGTATTTACTTTAAGGTTCTTTATGGGGGTATAGCTCAGTTGGGAGAGCACCTGCCTTGCAAGCAGGGGGTCAGGAGTTCGAATCTCCTTATCTCCACCAATGACCTAACAGAAATCTCTGATTTCGTAGTAGGTCAGGTGCCGTTTTGTTTCAAATCTATGATTTGTCAAAAAACGGCCAATGACTTTTTAAAAGTCAAAAATGACTTAACCAGAGTCATAAAAGTCGATAAACGAATCGACATCATGAACATTGAAAATCGAATAACAGTATATATTTCCGGTCAAGAAACTAAGGGCGCAAGGCGGATGCCTTGGCACCAGGAGGCGACGAAGGACGTGACAAGCAACGAAAACCTCGAATAGGAGCAAATATCCAGTGACTCGGGGGAATCCGAATGGGGAAACCTACTAGATACACTCTAGTATCCATACGTGAATCAATAGCGTATGGAAGCGAATGTTCTGAACTGAAACATCTAAGTAGGAACAAGAAAAGAAAGAAAACTCGATTCTCCAAGTAGCGGCGAGCGAACAGAGAACAGCCCATTAAAGTAAGACTAAACTGATAGACAAATCTTATGGAAAGAAGAACCAAAGAAAGTAACAGTCTTGTAGTCGAAATCAGAATAGAGACACTTTAAGAAGAGTACCACGGAGCACGTGAAATTCTGTGGGAAGATAGGGGGACCACCCCCTAAGGCTAAATACTACCTGGTGACCGATAGCGAATAGTACCGTGAGGGAAAGGTGAAAAGAACCCCGGGAGGGGAGTGAAACAGAACCTGAAACCTTGCGCCTACAAGCAGACAGAGGAAGAAGACTTCTAATGTCGTACTTTTTGTAGAACGGGCCAGCGAGTTACGATACGTAGCAAGATTAAACATTTAAGATGTGAAGTCGCAGGGAAACCGAGTCTTAATAGGGCGAAAGTTATGTGTTGTAGACCCGAAACCGGGTGATCTATCCATGGGCAGAGTGAAGGTAAAGTAAAATTTACTGGAGGCTCGAACCGGGTAGCGTTTAAAAGCTATCGGATGACCTGTGGATAGGGGTGAAAAGCCAATCGAACTCGGATATAGCTGGTTCTCCTCGAAATAGCTTTAGGGCTAGCCTTGTTTTAGATTACAGGAGGTAGAGCACTGAATAGTCTAGGGGAAGTAATTCTACCGAAACTTATCAAACTCCGAATGCCTGAAAATCGATGAACAGGAGTCAGACCATGAGGGATAAGCTTCATAGTCAAAAGGGAAACAGCCCAGACCACCAGTTAAGGTCCCAAAATACAGATTAAGTGGGAAAGGATGTAATACTACTCAGACAACCAGGATGTTGGCTCAGAAGCAGCCATACATTTAAAGAGTGCGTAATAGCTCACTGGTCAAGTGGTAATGCGCCGAAGATGAACGGGGCTAAATCTGATACCGAAACTGTGGGATAGAAAAGCAATTATGCGAGAAGTATGAAGAAAAGTGATTAGGAAATATATCAACTAGTAAAGTAAGAGAGAAAGACATTAATTAAAACTATTAAACGATACAATTTCTAAAAAACTTAACAACATACAACTGGCATAATAGCTTTTCTATCGGTAGAGGAGCGTTGTATATGAATTGAAGCAAAAAGCGTAAGCAATTGTGGATTATATACAAGTGAGAATGCTGGCATGAGTAGCGAAAAGGGATGTGAGAATCATCCCCGTCGAAAGCCCAAGGATTCCTGAGCAAGGCTCGTCCTCTCAGGGTAAGTCGGGACCTAAGGCGAGGCCGAAAGGCGTAGTCGATGGACAACAGGTAGAAATTCCTGTACTACAAGATTGTGATTGAGAGAAGTACTGACGCAGAAGGAAAAGTCGAGCGTGTGAATGGTAGAACACGTCCAAGTAACAAGCCAGAATATACAGGCAAATCCGTATATTCGCAAACGTAAGTTATCATGGGGAGCAGAAAGATGCGAAGCGACAGATTCAAACTGCCAAGAAAAGGTGCTATCAAATAATCTTGTACCCGTACCGCAAACCGACACAGGTAGGCAAGAAGAGAATTCTAAGACGCGCGGAAGAACCTTTGTTAAGGAACTCGGCAAAATAATCCCGTAAGTTAGCGAGAAGGGATGCCTAAGAAATTAGGTCGCAGAGAATAGGCCCAAGCGACTGTTTACCAAAAACACAAGTATCTGCTAAATCGAAAGATGAAGTATAGGTGCTGACACCTGCCCGGTGCTGGAAGGTCAAGGGGACTTGTTAGAGCAATCGAAGCAACGAACTTAAGCCCCAGTAAACGGCGGCCGTAACTATAACGGTCCTAAGGTAGCGAAATTCCTTGTCGGGTAAGTTCCGACCCGCACGAAAGGTGTAACGATTTGGGCGCTGTCTCAACAAAGGATCCGGTGAAATTGTAGTAGTCGTGAAGATGCGACTTACCCACGGTAGGACGGAAAGACCCCGTGGAGCTTTACTGCAGGTTGACATTGAATTTTGGGATTAAATGTACAGGATAGGTGGGAGACTGAGAAGCAAGCTCGCCAGAGTTTGCAGAGTCACTGTTGGGATACCACCCTTTTAATTCTAAAGTTCTAACTAGTTGCCATGAAACTGGTAATAGGACACTGTCAGTCGGGCAGTTTGACTGGGGCGGTCGCCTCCAAAAAAGTAACGGAGGCGTTCAAAGGTTCGCTCAGAATGGTTGGAAATCATTCAAAGAGTACAAAGGCAAAAGCGAGCTTAACTGCGAGACATACAGGTCGAGCAGAGACGAAAGTCGGACTTAGTGATCCGGTGGTACCGAGTGGAAGGGCCATCGCTCAACGGATAAAAGCTACCCCGGGGATAACAGGCTTATCTCCCCCAAGAGTCCACATCGACGGGGAGGTTTGGCACCTCGATGTCGGCTCGTCTCATCCTGGAGCTGGAGTAGGTTCCAAGGGTTGGGCTGTTCGCCCATTAAAGAGGCACGCGAGCTGGGTTCAGAACGTCGTGAGACAGTTCGGTCCCTATCCACCGTGGGCGTGAGAAATTTGAGAGGATCTGTCCTTAGTACGAGAGGACCGGGATGGACAGACCGCTGGTGTACGAGTTGTACTGCCAAGTGCACAGCTCGGTAGCTACGTCTGGGAAGGATAAGTGCTGAAGGCATCTAAGCACGAAACCAACCTCAAGATAAGATTTCTATGAGATTACTTGAAGAAAACAAGATAGATAGGTCAGAGGTGTAAAGGTAGTAATATCAAAGCTAACTGATACTAATAAATCGAAAACTTGACTGGAAATATATACTGTTATTGATTGAAATGTAAAAGTAAATAAGTATGGTGATAAAAGCAAGAGGGATACACCTGTACCCATGCCGAACACAGAAGTTAAGCCTCTTAACGCCGATGGTACTACGATGGAAACGTCGTGGGAGAGTAGGTAGTCGCCAAACAA
>NZ_WKZE01000018.1:0-5667 GCF_009678315.1 Finegoldia sp. BIOML-A2 | reverse complement strand
GAAATGTTACTTTAGTGAACTATTATAGTTTACTATCATCATTTCATTTTGTCAAGTGTTTTGTAAAACTTTTTTTAATTTCGTTTTACATGCATTACTTTCTTTTAAGTAATTTAAAAAGCACTTGACCTAAAGTGCTTTTATATAATATCAATATAAGAGCTACTTGTCAAGTGCTTTAATAATTTAATTTATATTATTTTAAGAAAGCATGGTATGCTTTGCTTGTCATATAGCAGTCAGCTTTTGATAATAATTCAACCGGTGCGTGCATTGAAAGCATAGCTGTTCCGATGTCTACAACTTCTGCTCCTTGGTTAGCAAGAATGAAGGCTATAGTTCCTCCACCACCTTGGTCTATCTTACCAAGTTCAGTTGTTTGCCACATTACTTTTTCTTGTTTGAAAATTTGTCTTAATTCGTTTAAGAATTCTGGGTTTGCATCATTTGAACTGAATTTTCCACCGTGTCCTGTGAATTTTGCTAGAGAAATTCCGCATCCACTTAATGCCGTGTTAGAATCTTCTGTTGCATCAGCATATAACGGATCAATTGCCGCTGTAACGTCTGCTGATAACACTTTTGAATTAGCCATGATTCTTCTCATAGTTAAATCACTGTAATTTTCATGTTGATTATTTGCTATTTCTGCAATCATATTTCCCATGTATGGTGCGTTCATTGATGTATTACCAACTGAACCAATCTCTTCTTTATCTACAAATAGTGCAACAGCTGTTCTCTTAGGGTTTTCGACTTTAAGAATTGCTTCTAATGTTGCATAAGCACATACTCTATCGTCGTGTCCGTGAGATGCTATCATTGCTCCGTCAAATCCAACGTCTCTAGCTTTTGTTGCTGGAACGATTTCGATTTCTGCAACTTGGAAATCAGATTCTGTTATACCATATTTTTCGTTCAAATATTTTAAGATACATTTTTTGATTGGATTTTCTTTTTCATCTTTGAAATTATAGCTATCATGTCCGGCTATTATAGCTAGTTTTTCTCCTTCGATTGCTGCACCCAATGTTTTAGAGTTCAAATCTTTAGATAAATGAGCTAATAATTCAGTGATGTAGAATACTGGTTCATCTTCGTTTTCACCGATTTTGATTTCAACTTTTTTGCCTTCGTTTGTGAATATTACACCGTGCATTGCCAATGGGATTGTAGTCCATTGATGTTTTTTAATTCCACCATAATAATGTGTCTTCATCATTAAGATATTTTTATCTTCTGAAAAAGGTACTGCTCTTACATCTAATCTTGGGCAATCCAAGTGTGAACCTACGATGTTAAGACCTTCGTTTATATCATCACCAATAACAACTAATACGCAAGATTTGTCCTTATTGTTAATATAAATTTTGTCACCTTTTTTAATTTTTCCTTTTAAAGCTTCATTTAATTCAATAAATCCATGTTCTTTTGCTTGGTTAACTATAAACTCTGTAGCTTCTCTTTCAGTCTTGCAATTGTCTAAGAAGTTTTTGTATCTTTCACCATAAGCGTAGATTTCTTTGTGTTCTTTTTCATCTACAACTTCCCAGATACTTTTCTTTTCGTAATTCAATTCCATATGATCACTCCATTTCTGTAACTTTATCAATAGGTTCCCCTATAATTTTTGATCCATTGATTTTAAAATCAGATGGATTTTTTGTGACAAAATATTCAATGTCACATTTATTTCCATAGTTCCCGCAAATTTCATAAATATCTTCACTTAAGGAATCTGCAGGATCTATAAATGTAATATTTTCTCCAGTGTATTGTTTAAGGTAGTTTATTAAAATTGGATAATGTGTGCATCCTAGAATTATCGTATCGGCTTCGAATTCCATAATTGGTCTCAAATACTCTTTAACCTTTTCTGAAATCTTATCATAGTCTTTGCAATCATCTTCAACAAATCCTACAAAATCGGGACACGCAGACTGGATTACATCAATACCATTTTTCTTCAATAATTTTTCGTACAATCCATTATCAACTGTTGCCTTAGTGGCTATAACTCCTACTTTTTTATTGGTAGTGTTTTTAACAGCGGAGTTAACACCATATTCAACAACTCCAATTATATCAAAATTTGCAATTGATTTCATATAGTCCATTGCAATAGATGTCAAAGTGTTGCAAGCTAATACGAGCAAATCTATTTGTTGTTCATTAAAAAATCCCACAATATTTTCGGAAATTTTAATCATCTGTTCTTTGGTTTTTGTTCCGTAAGGAACATTGGCACTGTCAGCTAAGTAAATATACTGCTTATTAGGCATAAGTTTTTTTACTTTCTTAAATACAGTAAGACCTCCCAATCCAGAATCCACAACTCCTATTTTGTTATAAGGTTTTTGTTTTAAATACATATTTATATTTATCCTTCAATTCATCGTAGCAATTTTCATAATCTTCAGTATTTTCAAAAATCCCAAAAACCGTAGGTCCTGATCCACTCATCAACGATAAGTTAGCTCCAAAATTAGACAACTTTTCTTTTATATCTGAAATATCTGTAACTAATGATTCAGATACACTTTCCATAGTATTAAAAGCGCTCTTATAAAAAGTTTCGTAATCACGATTATCAATAGCAACAGTAATTTTGCCAAGTCCTCCGTTTGAGTCCTTTAAATTATCATAAACTTCTTTTGAAGATATGCTCATTCCATTATTTACAATTATTATATTTTTATTAGAAAAATCAGATAACCTAACAAACTCATTGCCTACTCCAGTTGCCCTTACACATTTTTTGTTAGTAAAATAGTAAGTATCAGCACCTGTCAATCTGCAAATTTCTTTGATTTCAGTATTCGTTAATTCTAAATTCAAATCATCATTAACAAACATTAGAAATTCACATGCATTGGAACTTCCTCCTGCAAGGCCTGCTGAAATAGGAATTTGTTTATCAACGAACACATCGTATCCACAGTTTATATTCCTAAACTTTTTCAAGTTTTCAAATATTTTATATATTAAATTTGACTTATCTGCAGGAAAATTCGCATTGTTCGAACTTAATTTAAGCTCACTTGAATCATTTCTGTTAATATCCATAACATCGTGAAGTTCAATTAAATTCATAATCGTGTCAATATTATGATATCCATCTTCTCTAAGACCTAAGACATCCAAAGAGAGATTTATCTTAGCGTAACTATTTATTTTCATCAAATTCTCTTAAATCTTCTAATTTTTCAAAAAATACTATCTTTTCCCCATCTGTAATCATTGGAATTCCAACTTTATTATCCTTAACGATTGATTTGAATTCTTCTCTATTATCTCTATAAGTAAAAAATTCTTTGAGATTTTTCATAGAATCTGTAATATTGATTTCTTCATAATCAATATTGGCATTTTTTAAAATTTCGATTGCATCTACGCAATCTGGGCATTTTTCTGACATATATAATTTTAACTTCATATTACACCTCTATTAATAAATTATACTATTGTTTAAATGTTAAATCAAACTAAAAAAACGACCTTCCGGTCGTTTTTTTAACATAATTCTAACTTTACTGTTGATGTAAGTATATCTGAGTAAGTATATGATATTGTTCTTTCTGAATCATATTCGTTAGTTATTTTTATTGTAAATAAACTTGGGAATACTTGGCTGATAGTTCCTTTGTTTGTTACAATTTTATTTCGTCCTTTATCTGCCTCGACAATAACATCTTTTCCAATATTACTTCGCACTTGACTTCTAATCATGTTCAAATCGTTAATTTCCTTCACGTTATTCCTCCTAACAGATCGTCGTTAGTAGTATTATATCACTCTATCACTCTAAAGTCAAATTAAATAAAATATTTTACAGTAATATTAAAAATATGTCAATAGTTTTTGTTAATTTTTTCTAATTAGATTCCCAAAGCAATATGTGCCATTTCAAAATAGATTAACAAACTCAATGCATCGACAACTGTAGTAATCAAAGGTCCCGCCATAATCGCTGGATCTAATTTTAACTTTTTAGCAATAATTGGCAACATCCCACCGATTAATTTTGCAGTCACTATTGTAAATATCAAAGTCAAAGATACAACCAATCCGATAGGAACTGATACTTTATCGACAACCATAGTTTTTATGAAACAAACAATACTCATAACTACTGAGACTACTAACGCTACTCTAAATTCTTTAAAAAATACTTTTAGCCAATCTTTTGTGCTGATTTCTCCTGTAGCAAGCCCACGTATAATCAGCGTTGATGATTGTGAACCAGAGTTTCCACCCGTATCCATTATCATAGGAATAAATGCTGTAAGTATTATCGCTTGTCCCAATAAAGATTCATAGTGAGTCATTATTGAACCTGTAAATGTAGCAGAAACCATAAGTATCAAAAGCCATGCAATACGTTTTTTTGCCAAATTAAACACGCCTTGATCCAAATAATCATCTTCATCTGGACTCATACCTGCCATGATTTGAAAGTCTTCTGTAGCTTCTTGTTCCATAACTTCCATGATATCGTCAACTGTTATAATACCTGTAAGTCTTTTTTCATTATCTACGACAGGAAGAACAACGAATCCGTATTTTTTGAATACATCGGCTACTGTTTCTTGGTCATCATCGGTATGAACATAAATAACATCTTCGTCCATCAAGTCTTCAATCAACGTTTCTGGTTCATTAGTTACAATTGTTCTCAAAGAAACAAACCCAAGTAGTGTTTTCTTTTCGTTTGTTACAAAACATGTATAGACGGTCTGCTTGTCCACCCCTGTTTTCTTAATGACTTCAAGAGCTTTCCTTACAGTATAATAAGATCTCAACTCAATATATTCTATTGTCATCAAAGATCCCGCTGAATCTTCTGGATAATTTAAGAATTGATTAATCAAATTTCTTTCGCTTTTGTCGGTATGTCTTAGAACTTTTTTCACAATTCCCGCTGGCATTTCTTCGATTAAGTCAATCATATCGTCAAAATATAGTTCGTCTACTATGAATTTAACTTCTTTATCACTGAACGCTTCCAAAAGCCTTGTTCGATGATCCTTTTCCATATGAGAAAACACATCGATACAATCATCTTTGTTCAATAACCTGAACACAAGCATTGCACTTTTTAAATCCAATGATTCAATATAATCTGTAATATCTACCGGGTTGTATTTTTGAATTTGATTTTTAAGTTTTAAATAATCTTTGTCTTCTAGATATTTGTTGAGTAAATCCATATCTATTTCATGACGTTCAAATTTTTCATCCATCATATTCCTCACCACCTATATTTCTATTTCATATTAAATTATAACATAGATCAGAAATAATTTTACTTGAATGAACTGAAAGCTTATATTATAATAAGAATATAAATGATGAAAGGGTGATTTTATGGAAATTACTAAAGATATGTTAATTGGAGATATTATTAGAAACAATCCAGATTCTGTAGAAGTTTTGTTTAGAAACGGATTATCTTGTATAGGTTGTCCAGCCAGCCAAATGGAAAGCTTAGAAGAAGCTTGTATGGTTCACGGACTAGACGTAAACTATCTATTAGAACAATTAAACCAAAACTAATATTTTACCCGCTAATTAAAGCGGGTTTTTACATAGACGAATTGTCAATTCAAATGCAACACCTATGGTAAGAAACCAAAAAGTTCTTCTTTAGGTGTTTTATATTGTATA
>NZ_WKZE01000017.1:0-8829 GCF_009678315.1 Finegoldia sp. BIOML-A2 | reverse complement strand
TTTTTTATTCTCACCGAATTATTGTTTGGTTTGTACTTCTCTCAAAGTATTTACTTTATTTAATTTATTAAGGTTCTTTGTTAAATTATTTCGTTGCCTCAAGTGACAACTATTAAAGTATACTATACTTTTTTTAGCTTGTCAAGACTTTTTTAAAACTTTTTTAAATTCTTGTAAACTTAATCAAGTTTTTGTTACGTCTCTTACAGACAACTATTACAGTATACGCTCCTAAATTATTCTTGTCAAGTATTTTTTATAATTTTTTTCAATTTTTCTGTAATCATGTATAATATTAAGTAAGAAAGGGGGGCTTATGGGATTCACAAATGATGATATTTACAGAGTTTTCACGATGTATCAGGAATGTTTGATGGTAAATTGTTCTCTTTTGAATAAGCTCGATGAGAATTTAAGTAACAGAGACCACGGTTCTAACCTGAATAATGGATTTAGGGAGCTTTTTACGACTTTTCCTGATTTCAAATCAGAAAACCTATCAACTCAATTCAGTAATCTATCATTTCTATTTACATACAAAGTAAAAGGCGCAACATCTCCTATCTACTCTTATGTATTCGATAAGGTTTCAGCATATCTTACAGATGTAGATGTTATCGACCGTGATATGTTTGGAGAGATTTTGAAAATCACGACCGAATCTGTGAAACTTGTTGGAAACTGCAAGTTAAATGACAAGACAATGCTAGATTGCATTCACGCTGCAACAGAAAGCTTTGAAAAAAACAAAAATGAAAATACAATTAGATTAATGAAAAAAATAAGCGTAGATTGCAAGATAGCTTGCGAACAAACTTCAGAAATGACAGCCAAGAAAGGCAAAGCACGTCACAACGCGATTTTCTCTGTTGGAGTGATAGACCCTGGTGCTTATTCTTTGTTTTTGTTTTTCGACACATTATACAAATATGTCCTCAAAAAAAGACGCACAAAATAAAATCTCAATTCAACTTTTAAGTTAAATTGAGATTTTTTCTTTATTCTTCTTCCAATCCAAGGATTTTGAGTTCTTCATCAGTAAGTTCTCTGAAATCTCCTTCTTCCAAGTCCTCTGGCAACATGAAATCACCTATTTGAACTCTTTGAAGTTCAACAACTTCATTGCCAACTTTTTCGAACATTCTTTTAACTTGGTGGTATTTGCCTTCCTTTATAGTAAGGTAGCAATTATAATCGTCTATAATTTCCATCGTAGCAGGTTTCGTTATGATATCTTCGGGCATCAGCTTTATACCTTTTTCAAACGTGTCGTTGTATTTCTCATCAACCTTATCTCTCAAAGTAACCTTGTACTTCTTGGACACATCTTTCTTCGGAGATATCAAATTGTGTGCAAATTTTCCGTCATTCGTGATAATCAAAAGCCCTGTCGTATCCAAATCCAACCTTCCTACAGGATTCAAATCAAACACACAAAGCTCTCCCATATCGTCAATCACAGTCTTGTGCATAGGATCTTTCGAATGACTCGTCACACCTTTTCTCTTGTTCATCACGAAATACAAATACTTTCTGTACTCAATAACCTCATCGTAGATTTTCACCACGTCGTTATTTTCATCTATATGCTCAGAAGACTTCTTCACAGTCACATCATTAACCGTGATAATCCCCTTTTTCACCATTTGTTTTATTTCTTTTCTCGTCGCGATCTTCATCTCGCTAAGCATTCTATCTAATCTCATATCTCTCCTTATGGTACAATAATTTTGGGTGATGTAATGTTTAGTTTATATTTTTTAACAATAAATTTAATAACTTTCCTAGCCTTCCTCATAGATAAAAGGAAAGCCATTCACAACAAATACCGAATTCCTGAAAATGTTCTGATTCTCTTGTGCATAATCGGCGGATTCATCGGAGCGTTAAACTCCATGATAATCTTCAAGCACAAACTATACAAGAAGAAATTCATCATAGCAATCCCATTGATTTCAGTTGTTTATCTTGTAGTATTCGTCTTAATTAGCCGAGGAATTTTTTCATTAAATTAAGCTTCTTGTCCGTAAACGGTTTGAATCTAAATGGATTGTCGACTTTTCTGGAAACATAGACCGATTGTTTGTGTGAAAAAGTGTCAAATCCCCATTTGCCATGATAATGGCCAAGTCCGCTATTGCCAAATCCACCGAAAGGCGCCTTGTTGTTGGAGATGTGCATCATACAATCATTGATGCATCCTCCGCCAAATCCCACAGAATTAGTGATATAATCGCACAATTTCTTGTCCTTAGTGAACACATAAAAAGCCAATGGATTGTCCATTCTTCTTATGTGCATCAACATCGCATCTATATCAGTGTATGAAATTATCGGCAACAACGGCCCAAATATCTCGTCTTTCATTATCTCATCATTAAAAGTCGCATCAGTGAACACGCACGGCTCAATAATCATCTCATCATCGTGGTATTTCCCACCGATTCTGTCCGATCTATCTCTCATAATTTTTCTGAACTCATCGTATTTTGTCTTCGTTTTTATCCTAGACATCTCTGAAATATCGGAATAATTCTCGTCAATTTCCTTCAGTATATAATGCATAAGCCTATCCTTGATGCTTTCTTCAACCACCAAATAATCAACAGCCACACAAGTTTGTCCAGAATTCGTGAACTTCGCCCAGCAAATCTTCTTCGCTGTATCTTCCAAATCGACATCCTTGTCCACGATACAAGGACTTTTGCCACCCAATTCCAAAACACATGGCTTCAAATTCTCAGCCGCTTTCTTATACACCGACTGTCCTCTGTTTTTGCTACCCGTGAAGAAATAAAAGTCAAACTCTTCTTCCAACACCTCATCATAACTTCTGTCATTTTCAAGATAAACGACATCCTCCACAGGCTTCAAAACCTCTTTCATAAGCTCTCTAATCCTAGGATTTTTCCTACTCATCATCAAATAAACACTATTTCCAGCGGCAATGGCATCAATCACAGGAATCATACTCAAATTAAAGGGATAATTCCACGGACTAATAATCAAACATACCCCGAACGCCCTGTTTCTGATTTCCGTTTTGTTCGGAAAAGTCAACAAATCAAAAGAAGTATTCTTAGCTTGCGCAAGTTTTACAGTGTTATTAATGAAGAAATTAAGCTCCTGCATCACAGTTGCATACTCTGTCATAAAAGCTTCGTATTCGCTTTTTCCGATATCTTCCTTCAAGGCCGAGATTATCTCTTCTCTATGATTTTTCACAGAATCTCTTAGTTTTCTCAGATACAAAACCCTAATAGAAGACTTCAACAAAACCGTTTGAGATTTTTCTCGTAAGTTTTCAATCATAATTTACCTCTCTATAAAAAATAAGCCAACTGATTCGTGTAAAATCAGTCAGCCTATAATTACTTTTCATTAATACGTACAAGTCCTATCAAATTGCCGTTAACATTTCTAATTGAATCGATTGATTTTTCGATGTCGCTCTTCTTAGTTTCTCCAACCTTGTACACCAACAAAGTCGCATCGCAAATCGCTGATAACGCAACAGCATCAGAATAAGCTTCGATTGGAGGAGTATCGATAATCACATAATCGTAGTTATCTTCCAAAATACGGATGAAATTCTTCATAGCTTCACTTGAAATAATCTCATTCGCATTTGGCGGAATAGCTCCAGCGTGAATAATATCCAAATCCCATATCGATTCATCGTGACTAATCGCAAGATTGTAGTCCATCTTATTCACAACGACATTTGTAACGCCGATTTCAGTGTCAATATCGTAGAAATTTCTCAAACTTGGTCTTCTCAAATCCATATCCACAATAACAACCTTGTGATTGGACAAAGCGAAGCTTTTCGCCAAGTTAGCAGCCACAGAAGTCTTACCTTCTCCAAAAAATCCCGAAGTAACCACGATAGACTTAATATTTGCTCCTGCAAACTTCACATTAGTTCTTAGATATTTGTATTGTTCATTAAACAAAGTCTTATCCTTCATCTATCATAGCACCCCTTTCATCAACATAAGGAATATCTCCAATAACATTTACTCCCAAATCCTCAACATTAGTGCCCACTCTCATGACATCATCGTGAGATTCCCTCACCATAAAAGCTATCAATGCAATAAAAAATCCCACAGCATATGCCAACAAAGTGTCCTTAAGCAAATTTGGAGACACAGCTTGTAGTGGCGCAGAAGAGTATTCCAACACCTTCACAGTGTATTCGTCTGCATCACTCTTCACAGTGATATCTGCCAATTCATCTGCAATATCTCTTGCACGTTGAATCACAGTATCCTCAACATTTATACTAACAATCTTTGAGTTTTCATCTGAAATGCTGATTTTCTTAGACAAATCCTCAACATTTGATCTCAATTTCAAATTTTGCTTCACTTCAGTCAACACCATTCTAGACTTAACCAAAGACTTCACAGTTTCTATTTGAGTAGTAGAAGTGTTGCCACTTTTAGCGCTCACTACAACCTTGGAATCAACGCTGTACACAGGTCTCACCCACATAACATCGTAGCAAATCATAGCAATCCCGAACAAAAGTGCAACCATAACAATAGGCACAAATCTATTTCTCAAAGTTCTTACAAATAAGTTATCTCTCATCTTATCTCCTCTTACCAAAAATCTTCGACAAAACTCCACCGCTCTTCTTCTCTAATACAGGAATCCTGTCTATTCTTTCATCTTCCACGATAAGTTGTGGATTAAGTCTCATAATCAAATCAAAATAATCCGAATCTATAATCTTATGAAGAGATTTAATCCCATCTCTAATATATTCTGCCTCATATGCATTTTCAGATTCCGTAGCCACAACATCCACCATTTGTCTGTCCAACAACTCCTTAGCAGTCTTGAACAACCTGCTAGATTTAGGCTTAACCACAGAACTCATATCCAATTGCACCAAACAGTCCCTTTCCTTCAAAGAAATCAAATAGTCTGGATTTTCTTGGACGTATTTGCATCTTTCCGGATGAACGATAATCGGAACATATCCTTTGATTTGGATATCGTATATAAACTTATTCAAATCCTTGTATTCAGTTGTACTTGGAAGCTCAAGCAGAATATATCTGGAATAATTAATCGAACTAATCAGATCATTGTGAAAATACTCCATCATCTTAGGATCACAGCTCATCAAATTGCCCGACAACACCTGAAAATCAATCTTTTGATAATCAAGTTCCTCATTAATTCTGTCGATAAGAAGTTGCTTTTCATCAGATGTCAGAACCCTTCCATTCGTAGAAATCTCAGAGGCACTCACAACCTTTTTGTAACCAAGTCTCACATATTCTATTGCAGTCGCAATAGCCTGATCCATATTACTCGAACCATTCTTCATGTCCGCCATTATCTTACTATTAATATCAATCATTTACTCACCCAAAAATTCCTTAGAAACAAAACCTACTTGACCATTAAAATCAACCTTAATCCAAGTAGCCCCATCGTCATCCTTTGTTTCTTCGATAACCTTAAGCTCATCGTCCTTCTTAAGCTTAGTCACAATATCAGAATTAGTGCTAGCTTCACTTCTCATATTCAAAATATCCGCAGTAACCTTCATAGTCTTCTTTTCAGTAGATTCTTCTGGTTTATTAGAATCAGCGTTTTCTTCAGAAGGCTTTTCAGTAGTTTCTTCCGGCTTTGAATCCTCAGGCTTAGCTTGTTCTGTAGACTCATTTTCCACAGATTCTGTTACTTCCGTATTTCTCATCGATTCGTAGTGTTCCGGTTTTCTCAAACAACCCGTCGTCAACACCAAAACCAAAATCGCAATAGGTATCAATCTCTTCATCTTATCATCTCCTAATTAACAATTATTATTTTAACATATATTAAGACTTTTATGCACTTAAAATCGGCAAAAAATCACTACTTACATTATACCATCAAACGCCTATTTATAAATATCCCCTCTGCTATCAATATCAAAAACAAAAATCACAATCTCATCTTCTACAACCTTGAAAATCGCCCTGTACTTTCCAATCCTCAGCCTAAAAACATTCCTCTCACTACAACGGAAAATCTTGATATCGTATCTGAAGAAAATTTCCTTGTCTTTAGACAAATCCCTAAAAGCCTTGTAAAATTTCAGACCATACTCCTTGTTCTTTTTGATAAACTTTTCTGCACTTTTACTGTACTTAACCTTGTATAACATCGTCAATGTCCAACTCTCTCATATCAGAAGTATCCGAAAAATCTATCCCCAAATTGTCGAAATATTTTTGTTCATCCTCAGCTACATACTCGCAATTTTCTTGCAAAAATTCCAACAATTCTTTTTTTTCTTCCCTTTCAATCTTTTCAATAGCAGCAATTCTCAAAAATTCAGAAAAAGAAATCCCCTTGTTTCTGACAAATCTTTCTATAACTGCATTTTGATTTTCAGGCAAAGTAATATTTTTTCTTACAGTATTCATAGACACTCCTTTCATTCAATACTCATAGTGTGTATATGTGTATTATACATCTTGTAAATTTTCTCGTCAACAAACAAACGTGACAACCCACTCATTATTATATATAATAATAGAAAATGATCATTATAAAATAAGGAGAAAAATGTGAAAATTTCGATAATAGGATATTCTGCATCAGGAAAATCCACACTAGCACAAGACATATCACAAACATACGATCTGCCATTGCTTCATCTTGACCAAGTAAACCACACAGAAAATTGGCAAGAACGTGACCTTGACGAAGCGATTAACATAGTAGAAAATTTTATGAAACAAGACGATTGGGTAATAGATGGAAACTATAGCAAATTAAAGAAAACGGAAAGACTCGCTCTATCTGATATCATAATCTTCCTTAACTTCAACAGATTCAATTGCCTTGCAAGAGCCATCAAACGCTACATCAAATACCATGGCAAAACCAGAGAAAGTTTACCAGACAATTGCCCCGAAAAATTAGATTTTGAATTCATCAAGTGGATACTAGTAGATGGCCGCAGCAAAGAAAAACGAGAAAACTATGCCAATATGAAAAAACACTACCCACACAAATGGATACAAATCAATAACCAAGAAGAACTCACAAAATTTAAGAAATACCTTCAACGAAGCAACGTGAGCCTGTAATAGGCTCTTTTTTTGTTGGAGTTTTTTGAAAAACAAATATTTTTGCACACAAAAATACCCGATCATACGATCGGGTATCTTCATCTCAATAAACTACAGAATTAAAATCTATAATTTATTCTTCATCTTCTTTTTTCTTCTTTGAAACATACAATCCACCCAAAGTAGATAAAGCTGCAGCAGCCATCATCATAGCTTCTGATTCAATACCTGCTTTTGGTAAGTTCTTAGCTGGTTTGTCTTGTTTAGAAGGTCTAGTTGGTGCATCAGAAATCTTTTCAACTAAATCACTACCTTTGATAGTATCCTTAGATCCATCTGGATAAGTGATAGTAGCTGATCCATCTTTTCCGATTTCAACCTTAGTTCCTTGTGGGAATTTATCCTTATTAGCCTTTTCAATAGAATCCTTAACCTTGTCTTTTTCGTCCTTAGTTAAGTTAGAAGGATCTTCAACCTTAGTCTTTCCTGGAACTGTTGGATCTACCTTATCAGCGATATTCTTGTCTGATGGTTTATTGTTATCACCAGGTTTGTTTCCATCGCCAGGTTTTTGATCATCGCCAGGTTGGTTTCCATCACCAGGTTTTTGATCGTCGCCAGGTTTGTTTCCGTCACCAGGTTTTTGACCATCGCCAGGTTTTTGACCATCGCCAGGTTTTTGAGCATCGCCAGGTTTTTGATCATCACCAGGTTTGTTTCCGTCACCAGGTTTTTGACCATCGCCAGGTTTGTTTCCATCACCAGGTTTTTGACCATCGCCAGGTTTGTTTCCGTCGCCAGGTTTGTTTCCATCACCAGGTTTGTTTCCGTCGCCAGGTTTTGATGGATCAGTTGGGCCACCTGGAGTTGTTCCTGGGTTATCTCCAGTAGATTTTTCATTAACCAACTTGTCTGCTGGAATAGTATCCTTTGATCCATCTGGGTATGTGATTGTCGCATTGCCCTTTTCGTCAACGTCTACTTTTGTTCCTTCTGGGAACTTATCCTTGTTAGCATCTTCAATCTTCTTCTTAACTTCTTCTTTTTCCTTATCAGTTAAGTTATCTTTGTCACCTACATCAGTCTTTCCTGGAATAGTTGGGTCGATAATATCAGAGATTGGAAGTTCTGGTCTATTATCAATTTCTGGATCTCCATGCTTGTATTTGAATACAAGGTCTTCTGCTGGAATAGTATCTTTTGATCCATCTGGGTATGTGATTGTTGCATTACCCTTATCATCAACTGATACTTCTGTTCCTTCTGGGAACTTATCCTTATTAGCATCTTCAATCTTCTTCTTAACTTTTTCTTTTTCCTTATCAGTTAATTTATCAAGATCTTTAACTCCAGTTTTTTCTGGTAGATTTGGTTGAACTTTTTCTGCATCAGTTGCACCCTTTTCAGTTATAGTTTGATCAGGAGTTAAGGTATTTGTTGATCCATCTGGATAAGTGATAGTTACATTACCCTTGTCATCAACTTCAACTTCTTTAGCTTCAGGATTTACTTTCTTAACTTCATCCTTAACTTTCGCTTTTTCTTCGTCAGTTAATTTATCCTTATTTTCAACTTCTGTCTTATTTGGTGCTACTGCTGGATTCTTTTCTGCATCTGTTTTTGCTTTTTCAGTTACTGTTTGCTCAGGAGTTAAAGTGTTTGTAGATTTGTCTGGATATGTTAATGTTACTGATCCATCATTTCCTACTTCTACTTTTTCAGCTTTTGGATTCTTGTCTTTAAC
>NZ_WKZE01000016.1:0-13096 GCF_009678315.1 Finegoldia sp. BIOML-A2 | reverse complement strand
TTTTGTACTATATTTTGTCATGAAAAAACTGACCTCCTCTAAGTTGATTTTGGGTCCAACTTTTTGGGGTCAGTTCAGGCTTTTGTTGTATCTATTATAAAATTATCTCACAACAACTGCATATTTTTTGATGTTGTATCTTTTATCAAAAAGTGAACGTGATATCCAATATCCATTTGGTTTATCCTCTGCTGGATCTACGATATGCATTCTGTTTTTATCGTAACCATCAACTACCATTACGTGTGCGTTGTAGAGGGCATTTTTTCCCCAGAAATAATCTTTAAATGTTGGATTTCTGAATTTGTATGTCGCAAAGAATATTACTGGGTTTCCTTTTGAGATTTCTTCTCTTATATATTCTGAAGATTTGCCAGAAATATTTTCTGCGTTTGCGTATTTTTTAGCCCATTTTGTTAATGGATCTGGGAATATTGATTGGTAAATTCTTTCATCGATATTAAAAGGTGAACCTGCGAATCCATGATTTGGGTTGTTGTCTTTTGCTAGTGGCATTTCTTTTATAAAATGGTTAATATTCGTGTTAGTTTTGATGTTTTTGTAGTGTAGACATTGCAGAAGTGATGCTGCTTCGCATCCCATTGGTAAACCTGCTTTGTTTTGGTTGATTTGTGCAACATTTAATAATACGTAGTCTTTTTTAGGTGGAGTTTTTCCGATTATTTCATCATATTTATTATGAAGTCCACCACCGATTAATGTTATTGTATTGGGATTTAATTTATTGAAGAAAATTTTCTCTGTTATTGTTAGATTGTTTTTTGTTGATGCAAATATTATCGGACTTTTTTCATTTGCTGCAAATGGTGCTACTGTTACGCAATCTATCAATTCAGAAAATCTTTGATCGCCGTTTTTGGCTAAGAAAATAGATTTTGAATTTTTGAAAAATGTGTCGGCTATTTTCATACTTGTATCATTTCTGTTTTTTCCATAAATAATTTTTGAATTTGGGAAATTTTTGAATAATTTTGCTGTAGCTCCGCCTATTAGATATGTGTTATTGAATGTATAGTTTCCATGTTTTTCTTTAAATGATTTTATATCATTTCCTACGAATAAAATTGGACTATTCATACGACATGCAGCTGCACTGACACTTGCTGAATCTACGATTGATTTGGTAGAGTGAACTAAAAATGCATTGTCGAACTGTTTTGTTTGGTTGAGATTAGAAAGTTCTTTTGCTATTTCAAATGATGTATCAATTCTGTCTTTTCCAGATATTCTTCTTACATTATAACCTTGTTTTATTAGATTTGTTTCTTGTGATTTGGAAATACTTTGAGTGCCACCTACAAGTATAATATTTGTAGATTTAAGTCTTTGGATTTCTTTTAATGTAGATTGGTTAATTTTAGCAAAATCTGTTAAAAGTATCGGGCTATTTATTTTATGTGCCAACACTCCTACTGACAACGAATCTGCAATTTTTTCTGAATTTACTATTATTGCTGTGGTGGATGTTTTAGGATGCGAAATCTTTGATATTTGTAGGGCTGTTTCGTATCTATTTTCACCCTCTATTGATACTTTTTCGATTTGCTTTTTTGAAAATGTTGGCGTTGATATTGAAAGTGCTAATATAAATGCCAATACAACGATTTTAAAATTTTTAAAGTTTTTCATTTTTAACTCCTAACCTAAAGATCTAAGGGGTCCGATATATTCAAGCTCACTCCATCCAATATATACTCTTGTAAGATGAGGAAAGAATACTGAAATTATTTTGAAAAGCAAATCCTCTTGTCCGTAGACTCTTACTTGTGAGTAGTTTAGATGCAAAATTACAAAGAAATTTATTATTGGAATTAGTAGTGCCAGGGATGCAATTCCTGTTCCATAAACTATTTTGAACAATAGCCAGATATTTAATAATGGTACAAAACTCCACAATCCAAATATTCCAGCTTTTTCAAACATTTTCCACAATCCTATTGCATTTATTACATATAAAAATAATACAATTGTTGTTGTAATCACTTTAATCACTCCTTTATATTATTATAGCATTTTTAAAACAATTTATTGGCATTAGCGTGAGAAATTTTGTATAATTTTTATAAATATTTGACAAATTATTAAAAATATATTATTATAATTCTATTAAAAGCTGTGATCAGAACGGAATATTTTGATTAATTTTACAGAGAATCCTGTTTGGTGAGAGGGATAAATTAAAAAATATTTGAATCATCTGAAAGAAGCTCACAGATCTAATAGGTCTGTGCGTATTACTTGGCGTTACAAGAAATGAGAGGTTTACACAATTAGGGTGGTACCGCGGTTTATTCGTCCCTTGGAATTAATTTCCAGGGGATTTTTTAATTATTTTATAAGGAGATATTTTTATGAAAAAGTTTAAGGAACTTTCTAAGAAGCCTGTTAAGGAACGTGAACAGGCTACTAGTAAGTATTGGAAAGAGATTGATCTTTTGAATGAAACTTACAACAGTAGAGATGAAGAAAATAGATATGTGTTCTATGATGGCCCTCCAACTGCAAATGGAAAACCAGGAATTCATCACGTTATAAGTAGAACTTTGAAGGATATGACTTGCAGATATAAAACTATGCAAGGATATAAAGTTTACAAAAAAGCTGGTTGGGATACTCATGGTCTTCCAGTTGAGATCGAAGTTGAAAAGAAACTTGGTCTTCACGATAAAAAAGAAATCGAAAATTACGGCGTAGAAAAGTTCAACGAAGAATGTAAGAAATCTGTATTTTCTTACAGAGAAAAATGGCAAGAGATGTCAGATAGAATGGCATACAATGTGGATATGGATGATCCATATATTACTTTGGACAATAATTACATTGAATCAGTGTGGGCGTTGCTTGACAAAATGTACAAGGACGGATTGATTTACGAAGGAGCGAAAATCCTTCCGTATTGTCCAAGATGTGGTACTGGTCTTGCATCACACGAAGTTGCACAAGGTTATGAAAATATCAAAACTACAACAGCGTATGTTAAATTCAAAAGAAAAGATGCGGATGAATATTTCTTGGCGTGGACTACAACTCCTTGGACATTGCCATCAAATGTTTGTTTGACAGTTCATCCAGATATCGATTATATTTTGGCAGAAAAAGACGGAGAAAAAATTTATCTTGCAAAAAATAAAGCACACGATTTGTTGGGTCACGAAGGCGAAGACTACACTTTAATCAAAGAATTAAAGGGTAAAGATATGGAGTATATGGAATACGAACAACTTTTGCCTATTTATGATGTTAACAAAAAAGCATTTCATGTGACTTGTGCAGATTATGTAACTGTTGAAGATGGTACAGGAATTGTTCACACTGCACCAGCTTTTGGGGAAGATGACTATCAAACAGGAAGAAGATACGATTTGCCATTAATCAATCCTGTTGATGAAGAAGGAAAATTCGTTGGCGGTCCTTGGGATGGCCAACACGTTATGGATACAGATCCAGAAGTGTTGCAAAGATTAAAAGAAGAAAACAAATTATTCAGAAAACAAAAAATTGAACACAATTATCCTCACTGCTGGAGATGTCACACACCACTTATTTATTATTCAAAACCATCATGGTACATTGAAGTTAGTAAACTAAAAGATAAATTAGTTGAAAACAATAACGGTGTAAATTGGTATCCAGATCACGTTGGTGAAGGAAGATTTGGGAATTGGCTTGAAAATATTAAAGACTGGGCAATTTCTAGAAATAGATACTGGGGAACTCCATTAAATATTTGGAAATGTGATAAATGTAATCACACACTTTCTGTTGGTTCAAGAAAAGAATTAAAAGAATTGGCGATTGAAGATATCGATGAAAATATAGAACTTCACAGACCATACGTTGATGATGTTCACATTAGATGTCCAGAATGTGGCGAAATAATGACTAGAGAAAAAGACGTCATTGACGTTTGGTTTGACTCTGGAGCTATGCCTTTTGCACAACAACACTGGCCATTTGAACATACAGATGATTTTGATAAAGTGTTCCCAGCAGATTTTATCAACGAAGGAATTGACCAAACACGTGGATGGTTCTATTCATTGTTAGCTATTTCTACAATGATTACAGGAAAAGCACCATACAAAAATGTTTTGGTAAATGATTTAATCTTGGATAAAGATGGAAAGAAGATGAGTAAATCGAGAGGAAACACAATTGATCCGATTGAACTATTCGACAAATATGGAGCAGACGTTGTTAGATTCTACTCACTTTATGTATCTCCACCATGGATTCCAACAAAATTTGATGTAAGTGGTTTACAAGAAGTTGAAAGTAAATTCTTCAGATCATTCAGAAACACTTATAACTTCTTCCAAATGTATGCAACAACTGATGAAACAGACCCTACAGAATATTTTGTAGAATACGAAGACAGAGCTGTAATTGACAAATGGATTTTGTCTAAGTTTACAAATCTACAAAAATTCTACTTTGAAAATATGGATCAATTTGAATATACAAAAGTTGCAAGAGAAATTTCTAACTTTGTAATAGAAGATTTATCAAACTGGTACATCAGACGTAACAGAAGAAGATTCTGGAAAACAGAAATGGATGATGACAAAAAATCTGTTTACAACACAACTTACGAAATATTAGTTGGACTTACAAAATTAATTGCTCCATTTACTCCATTTATAGCAGAAGAAATGTATCACGATTTAACAGGCGAAAAATCAGTTCACTTAGCTTATTTCGATAAGGTAAATGAAGATTTAATCGACAATAAATTAGAAGAAAAGATGGAAATGGTAAGAACTTTTGTAACTCTTGCAAGAGCTTCTCGTGAAGAAGTGAATATTAAAGTTCGTCAACCATTGAAGAAAATCGTCCTAGATGAAAGATTTAAGGATAAGATTGAAGAGTTCAAGGATTTAATCAAAGAAGAAATCAACTTAAAAGATATCGAATACAAGAAGGATTTGTCTGAATTTATGAATTACGAACTAAAACCTAACTTCAAAGTTGCAGGTAGTATTCTTGGTAAACACATCAAATCTTTTGGAAATTATTTGAAAGATATAAACGCCAAGGATTTCGTATCAAAACTAGACAAATCAGATTTGAATATTAAATTAGACGATGAAGACATTGATATCAAGAGAGATTACGTTGATGTAAGAATTAATTCCAAAGAAGGATTCGATGTGACAATGCAAGGAGATTATTTTGTAATCTTGGACACAGAAATCACTGATGAATTATTGATGGAAGGATATGCGCGTGAACTTGTAAGTAAAGTTCAACAAATGAGAAAATCAAATGACTTTGATGTTTTAGATAATATCATCATCAAAATCAATCCTACAGATGATATTAAAAAAGCAATTGAACAATATGAAGACTTCATAAAAGATGAAACATTGACTGTCGATATAATTATTGATGAAAATGTAGATGGTGAAGATGTTGATTTGAATGGAGAAAATGTTAGAATTGAAGTTATAAGAAAATAACGAATTAGCCTACTGATTAATTTCGGTAGGCTTTTTACTTTCAAAAGTATACAAAAAGTCAACAATGAAAAAAACTAATTGCAAACTGTACTACACTAATGGTATACTTATATCATATGAGGTGGAAGATGAAAAACAAAAACACAATTTTAAGAGCAATTTTAGTATTTGCATTTAGTGTAGGAGTAATTTTTTTCATAAAAAATAAAATTGGAGCAGATGATGCTTTTGATGTAATAAAAAAGATAGGACCAGTTTTCATAGCAGCGTGTGTTTTGACTATGTTCATGTTTTTTCTACTGGAAGCTATATCATACAAATATCTTCTAAGTATACAAGGATATGATGTATCGTTTAAAAGATGCTTCGGATATACATTTACAGATTATTTTTTCAGTATGATATCTCCAGGAGGTAGCCTTGGACAACCGTTGCAATATCATACAATGAGAACGGATAATATTGATTCATTGACTACAATTAATTCACTACTTTCTTTTAATTGGATTTATCATTTGTCTATGGTAATTATTTTCTTTGTAGCAATGCTTTTTGGTTTAGTCGGAAAAATTGCGTCGGTTTCTAATTTTAAGTACTTGGTTATATATGGAATTGTGTGCCAATTGGTCTTGGTAATCGGAATAGGATTTTTAATGTTTGATAGCGAATTGGCGGCTAGAGTAATTAGATTTTTTAACACGGTATTTTCCAAATTTAAAATTCTTAAACGTTTCAGCAAATCTGAAGAAGATATTACAAAAACTATAGAAGAACACAAAAATTTCGGAAAATTTTTGATAAATAACAAAAAAGTTTTTGCGAAATTATTGTGCATTTCGATGCCGATGCTTTTGTTTTCATTTGCAATTCCTGCAATCTTATACAAATCATTTGGACTAAATTCATATAATTTTATGACTCTGGTTCTAATCCAAGCTGTGGTTACAATTTCATTCGAAAGTGTTCATATTCCTGGAGGTGTAGGAGTTATCGAAGGTAGCATGATGCTTGTGTATTCTTCTTTTATGCCAAAATCATTGGCGTTTAGTATTATGGCAATCAATAGATTTGTTACATTTTACTTAGCGGTTCCTTTTGCAGGGCTATACTTTTTATTAGTGAAGACTAATCGTAAAAATTATCAGAAAAACAACAGTCTTATAAAACTGAATCAAGAACAGTAGATCGATCTATTAATTTAGGTCGTTTTTTATTAAAAAATAATACGTGATAAATATTTTTTTAGTCAAATGGGTATATTATATATGCTCAATATATTTGGTGCATGATATTGTACTTATTAAAAATAACAAATTTTATCATTGATTTTGAGGGGAGTTATGATATGATAAATAAAAGAAATATTTTTTTAAGTACATAATGAAAAGCTTTTATCAATGAAAACAAATCCGTATTTTATGGATTTTATATATAAAAAATTTTATAAGGGGTGAAAGGTTTGAAAGAGTTTTATAATAAGTATTTTATGAAACAAAAAATGATGCATCCTGTTATGTTTGCTCTTTTGCCGATTGCTTTAGTGGCGATATATTTTTATGGGCTAAGAGTGTTAGCTTTGTTTTTGCTAAACATAATTGTTGCATGCCTTGTTGAATATTTATCTAACGCGAAGATATTCAAAAGAAACAAAATATCTGAAGCAGCTATTGTCACATCCTGTTTGTATACAATGACATTACCACCATCTATTCCTTTTTGGATTTCAGCGGTTGGTATAGCGTTTGGTATATTTTTCGGGAAGATGGTTTTTGGAGGATTCGCAAAAAATGTTTTCAATCCAGCCTTAGTGGCTCGTGTATTTATTTATGTTAATTTTCCTCAACAAATGACTATTTATTGGAACAAAGCTGTAGGTGGTTTTCCTGGAGGATTTGGAACTTACTTAACTCAATCATTGGATTCTATGACACAACCAACTCCAATGACAGCATTTAAGGTTAACTCAGCATTTGAAACAATTCCAACTATGCTTTTAGGACAAATTCCTGGCGTTATCGGCGAAACTTGCAAAGTTTTGATTATTATTGGAGCGATTTATTTGATTTATAAAAAAGTTGCAAGTTGGCAAATTATGGCAGGAAGTGTGCTTGGTTTTTGCGCATTAAGTTTAATTTTTAACGCAGTAGGTGTAACCTCTGTTCCTAATCCTATTTACGGAATGTTAATGGGAGGATTCTTATTCGGTACAGTGTTCATGGCGACAGATCCAGTATCTGCAGCTAAGACTCCAATTGGTAAATGGATTTATGGTTTCATAATAGGAATTGTAACTGTAATTATAAGAGGATTTGCACTATTTGCAGGTGGTGTTATGTTTGCAGTTCTTATTGGCAATACTTTTGCACCAATAATTGATTATTGTGTAAATAAAGTTAAAGCTAATAAAAAAGCAAAAGCAAATAAGGAGGTCAAGGTTAATGGCTAAGAAAAAATCAGTCGTATATCCAGTAATTTTTATGTTGGGATTGACACTAGTTTTGACATTAGCGTTGGCTTTGTTAAATCATGTTACAACTCCTACAATAGAATTCAATCAAGATATCGAATTAAAACAAAAAATTTTAAATGTATTTAATATCTTACCTGAAGATACTTCTGCATCAAACATTGACAAGACTTTCAAAGACAATGTCGAAGAAGAAGACTATAAGGGTAATAAACTTTACATTTTAAAACAAGATGGCGAAGAAAAAGCTTATGCAGTTCCTATCAACGGGCCAGGTCTTTGGGGTTCAATCAGTGGATATGTAGGAATAACTAAAGATATGAAAAAACTTGTTGGAATAGAATTCATTAAACAAAACGAAACTCCTGGTTTGGGTGGACGTATTACAGAAGATGAATACAAAAACCAATATAGAGATTTGGATATTTCAAAGCCAGTTGACGGTAAAATTGTAATCAATAAACCAGCAAACGGTGGGAATATTGATGCTATAAGTGGTGCAACTCAAACATCTACATTTGTTGTTAATATGATTAATGAAGATGTGAATGACTTTATTGAGAATGGAGGTAAATAATGGCTAATTCAAATAAATATACTAAATTATTGAAAAATGGATTGCTTGATGACAACCCTGTTCTTATTCAAATTATTGGAATTTGTTCCACATTAGCAGTAACAAACTTGTGTATGAACTCCGTGGTTATGGGACTCGCCCTAGCGTTTGTTACAGGATGTTCTTCGTTTGTGATTAGTTTACTTAGAAAAGTAACTCCAAAACACATTCGTATGATGGTTCAAGTATTTATTATTTCGTTCTTCGTAATAATAGTTGATATTTTCTTAAAGGCTTACATGCCAGAAATGAGTAAAACATTAGGACCTTATGTTGGATTGATTATTACCAACTGTATAATAATGGGACGTGCAGAAGCATTTGCTATAAGTAACGATCCTGTAAGTAGTTTTGTAGATGGTGTGGCATCAGGTTTGGGTTATACTGTAGTTCTTGTGCTTATAGCTTTAGTCAGAGAATTATTGGGATTCGGTAGTGTATTTGGATTTAGAATAATGCCTGAAAGTTTTGTGCCTTGGACAATGATGGTTATGCCACCAGCAGCATTCTTCATTTTACCTATTGTTATGTGGATTGCTAATGCTCATCTTAAAAAGGAAGGAGATGCTAAGTAATGACAATTAGTCCTTTAGTTATATTTTTTGCATCAATCTTTACTTCAAACATGATTTTCTCAAACTTTTTGGGAATGTGTTCATTCATAGCAGTAAGTAAAGAAATTGAAACTGCAACAGGATTGGGAATAGCTGTAACATTCGTATTGACAATCACAACTATAATCAACTTTTTCTTATACAAATTAGTTGTTAGATTTAATATAGAATATTTGAGATATATAATATTTATTATATCGATAGCAGCATTTGTTCAATTATTGGAAATGATTTTGGAAAAATACATTCCGAACTTGTATTACGCATTGGGAATATTCTTGCCACTTATCACAGTAAACTGTGCGATTTTAGGGGTAAGTTTGTTCATGGTAATCAGAAACTACAACTTCTTGCAAACAGTTGGATTTGCAATAGGAAGTGGACTTGGTTGGATGCTAGCAATTGTATCAATGGCAGGAATTAGATCCAAAATCAAAGATTCATCTGTGCCAAAAGGTCTCCAAGGATCTCCTCTAACTTTAATTATAACTGGAATCATGGCGATGGCATTCATCGGATTCTCTGGTATAGTTCAAATATCATAAGGAGGAATCATGGGACAAATAATTATTACAACAATTGTAGTGTCTGTGTTGTGTGCATTATTTGCATTGTTGCTTTCATTTGCAGATAAATACATTGCAGATTATGGTGAAGTAAAACTAACTATTAATAACGATAAAGAATTTACGGTATATGGTGGAGATAGTTTATTATCTACACTTAGAAACCAAAAAGTATTCATTCCATCAGCTTGTGGTGGAAAGGGATCATGCGGGTACTGTAAAGTAAAAGTTTTGGATGGAGCAGGTCCTGTACTTGCTACAGAAAAACCAATGTTAACAGAAGATGAACTTAACGATAGCGTTAGATTATCTTGTCAAGTAAAAGTTAAAAAAGATATTTCGATTCAAATTCCAGAAGAATTATTTAATGTAAAAGAATACGAAACAACTCTTGTTGAAAAGTTACCTTTGACTGACAGAATAACTAAGTTTAGATTTGAACTTCCAGAAGGAGAAACAATCAAATTTAAACCAGGTCAATATGTACAATTAAAAGCAGAAGAATATCCAAAAGGCGATGGATATGAAGGATCAGATGAAGAAGTATTCAGAGCATATTCTATTGCGTCTAGTATTAGAGATGAAAAACATATAGAATTGTTAATTGGTTATACCAAGGGTATCTGTACAACTTATTGCCACAAAGTTCTTAAAGAAGGCGATAAGGTTACTATTAATGGTCCTTATGGTGATTTCTACTATCATGATGAAGATACTGAAATTATATTGGGAGCAGCTGGAACTGGCTTCGCACCAATAAGATCTATCCTTAACCATATGAGAGATCATGATGTTAAGAGAAAAGCAAGATTCTACTTTGGGGCCAAAACTCCAGATGATTTATTCTTGTTAGATGAATTGAAAGAATTTGAAGAAGATTTGTACGATTTCAAATTTATCCCAGTATTGTCAAGAACAACTCCTGAAATGAATTGGGAAGGAGAAACTGGACATGCTGACGATGCAATCAAGAAATATTGCAAAGAAACTGGTAAGAACAGCTCAGCTTACCTATGCGGTTCACCAAGAATGATAGAGTCTTTGACAAAAGCATTGAACGAAGTTGGAGTAACTGACGACAGAATTTATTACGATAACTTCTAAAATACAAAGATCGATTGAAAACTGATTGTGAGTCAGAATTCAATCGATCTTTTTTTAGATAAATTTAGTTCTAAATTTGTTTGGTTTGATTTTTGGGGTTTCTTCGCTGTGACCTAAAGCAAGTGCACAAGTTATTTCATAATCTTCATCGATGTCTATAGATTGTAAGAATTTTCTAATGTGTTCGCTATCATAAGAATCATAAAATTGATTAATCCAAACATTTGCTACATTTAGTTCACAAGCTTTTAACATCATATTTTGCATTATACATCCACAGTCGAATTTTCTATTTCTGTTATCGTGTGGACTCAAAATCAAAATCATATTTTTGCAATTATAAAATCCGTTGTAGTTTTCATTGTTTAAGTGCTTTCTGATGTATTTTAATAAGCTTTCCATTGTACTATCATCAGAAATAGCGACGATTATGTTGTCTTGTTTATTCATACCGGTTGGAGCATAGGTTCCAGCTTCTACGATTTTTTTCATATCTTCTATTGATACTTTTTTAGATGTAAATTTTCTTCTCGATCTTCTGTTTTTGATAATATCCATAATTGCCTCCTATATGTTATAATTTTAATACTGGAGGAGATATTTTGCAATTTGTTAAAACAAAAGAAGATTGCCAAAATCTAATGGATGTCGTCGCTGACACTGCAAGAATTTTGCTCGAGAGTGGTGCAGAAACATATCGTGTAGAAGATACAGCTTTTAGAATGAGTAAAAGTATTCAAAAAGTTAATAAAATAAATGTATTCGTATCTTATACATGTATAATTATATGTTTGAGTTTTGATTTTGGAGATCTTGTTACTATGAGAAGAACAATTCCAAAGGCGACAAATTTGTGGAAAATTCATCAAATCAATAATTTTTCCAGAAATTTTGTAAAAGATGTGTACACTTTGGATGAATCAATAGAAATAATAAACAAAATAGATAATAGAGCTGTAGATAAAAAATTGTACATCCTAGGGGCATCCGCAGCTTCAGGATTATTTGCACATTTATTAGTAGGTGGCATTATTGAACCTGTCGTAGCTTTCTTTATATCTATATTAGAAATGCTAGTTTTTAGATTTTTTCAACGAAAAGAAAACCCACAATTTGTTAATACATATATTACAGTTGCGTTTATGACATTTCTAACTTTAGTTACATTGAAAATTTTTGGAATGTTTAGTGTGGCTTTGGATATGAACAGTATTATCGTTGGATGTATCATGCCGTTTGTTCCTGGCGTTTCCATTACAAACTCTGTAAGAGATGTACTTAGTGGGGACTTATTATCTGGGATAAGTTCTATGATTAACGCTGTGATTACAGCGTTGAGTATAGCTCTAGGTGTTGGTAGTATATTGTATTTTGCGGTTATGATGGAGGCGATTTAATGATATATATAATTATAGAATCAATCATTTCATCATTTGCCACATTAGGATTTTCGCTATTTTACGATTCACCAAAAAGGTCTTATAAAATAGTTATGGTATCTGGATTTGTAGCGTGGTTTGTTTACAAATATTTAACAATGATTTTAAACAATAAATTTATCGCAGCTCTGTTTGCATCAATTGCCGTAGGAATAATAGGAGAGATAGCTTCAAGAAAAGTTCACATGCCAGTCACAGTTTTTGTAATACCAGGAATAATTTCTTTGGTTCCAGGGGCAGATATGTATTACACAATGTATTACACAATTCAGCAAAATTCTAAACTAGCTTTTTCACATGCGAGAAATGCAATGTTATTTGCCGCCAGTATAGCTCTTGGAATACTTGTAGCATCCTTATCATCTAAGTCGATTAAGCATAATACAATAGAGCATTTACAAACAAATTCGATTTTTAAAATAAAAAACAAAAAAACACTTGACAATAAATAAAAACCTTGATATTATATAAAAGCACTTTGAGTTAAGTGCTTTTTAAATTACTTAAAAGAAAGTAATGCATGTAAAACGAAAATAAAAAAAGTTTTACAAAACACTTGACAAAATGAAATGATGATAGTAAACTATAATAGTTCACTAAAGTAACATTTCAAGAAAACACATTTTGAAAGAAAAATATTTCGAAAAAGTGTTGACAAAGAAAAGTTAGTATGATATACTAACAAAGTCGTTACGAAAGTGCGAAGAAAGTTGTCATTAAGACAACAAACTATAGAACCTTAATAAATTAAATAAAGTAAATACTTTGAGAGAAGTACAAACCAAACAATAATTCGGTGAGAATAAAAAA
>NZ_WKZE01000015.1:0-16529 GCF_009678315.1 Finegoldia sp. BIOML-A2 | reverse complement strand
AGTTTAATGAATAATAGACCTAGGAAATGTATAAAATATAAAACACCTAAAGAAGAACTTTTTGGTTTCTTACCATAGGTGTTGCATTTGAATTGACAATTCGTCTGCAATAAAAAACCAACACATTTTTTAAAATGTATTGGCTTTTGTGTTATAGACTATTATTATCCATCATTATTATAACCTCTTTTGAATTAGTACAGCTTGTCAGTTATCACTATTTAATTATTGGAGGTTTCATTTTTGAGTATAATATATTGTGTTTATCTTAGATAGCGGTATTTTCCACATAAAAAATTACAGGCAATTTTCATTGCCTGCAATTTATAAAAATGAGATATATGATTACTTATTTTCTCCAAACTTTTTCAGCTATTTTCTTGATTAATTTTAGCTTTTCCCATTGTTGCTCAATCGTTAATATGTTTCCATTTTCGTTAGATGAGAATCCGCATTGTGGACTCAGACACAATCTATCAAGAGAAATAAACTTTTCTGCTTTGTGAATTCTTGTGATTATTTCTTCTTCGTCTTCTAGCTCTCCTCTTTTTGATGTGATTAGTCCAAGTACAACTTTCTTATCCCCAGAAACGTATTTTAATGGTTCGAATCCACCGGATCTTTCGTCGTCGTATTCAAGATAGAATGCATCTACGTTTTCTTGTGCAAATAATATTTGTGCGATTTTGTCATAGGCACCACTTGCTGCATATGTTGATTCGTAATTTCCTCTGCATACATGTGTTGTAATTGTCAAATCTTCTGGTCTGTCTTCAAGTGCTAAGTTATTAATTCTCAAATATTTCTTAGCTTCATCATCCAATGAAACTGCTTCTCCGTATTTTCTGTTGATATAATCAGAATCTACTAACATTCCCCATGTACAATCGTCAAATTGTATGTTTCTGCATCCTGCTTCATACAAATCCTTGATAACTTGTTTGTATGCCCTCGCGATATCTTGTTCCAACTTTTGGTAAGCTGGATAAATTTCGTTAGTTATCTTCGCGTTATCTTCCCTGAATAATTCCACGATTAATTGCGCTGGTGCAGGTATTGTTTGTTTCGCAATTGTATTGTCGTCTTCAAATTGTTTTACGAATTTAAAATGTTCTACGAATGGATGATTTTCGCCTGTGATTTTTCCTTCAACTTGTACTGATGTGTGATAAGTTTCCTTTCCGTGGAAGTAGTATCCATGATCAAGCTCAACTCTTTTTATTCCGTTAAGTCCCCAGAAGAAGTCTAAATGCCAACTTTTTCTTCGAAACTCTCCATCAGTTATTACGTGATAGCCCAATTCCTTTTGTTTATCGATTAATTTTTTGATGCATTCATCTTCTATTTCTTTTAATTCTTTTTTTGTGATTATTTCTTTTTCAAAGTCTGATCTAGCTTTTAGTAATTTTTCATCTCTCAAGAAACTTCCTACATAATCATATCTAAATGGTACGTGTAAACTCATTTTCAATCTCCCCCTTAATATTTCCTATTTTGCTGGTATTATTTCTCCATCGAATTTTTCTTCGATATATTTTCTAACTTCGTCTGATTCAAAAGCTTGTAATACTTTCTTGTAAGTTTCGTTGTCTTTGTCTTCTTCTCTTGCAACTATAATATTTGCAAATGGGTTTCCTTCTGATTTTTCGATTGCAATTGCATCTTTCTTTGGTGATAATTTTGCTTCTAGCGCAAAGTTTGAATTGATTACAGCAATCGCAGCGTCTTCGTATGCTCTTGGAATTGTTGCTGCTTCAACGGCTGTGAATTTCAAGTTCTTTGGATTTTCTGCAATATCTTTTTCAGTAGCTTCTAATCCTGCGTTTTCTTTTAATTTGATTACTTTGTTATCTTCTAATATTTTTAATGCTCTTGCTCCATTTGTAGCATCGTTTGGAATTATAACTTCGTCTCCATCTTTTAATTCATCTAAAGATTTGTATTTTTTAGAATATATTCCCATTGGTTCCAAGTGAACTGCTCCCAATGATACTAATTTTGTTCCTCTTTCTTTGTTGAAGTTTTCCAAGTAAGGAACGTGTTGGTAGAAGTTCAAGTCGATATCTTTTTCTTGAAGTGATGTGTTAGGTGTTACATAATCATCAAATTCTTTAATTTCTAGTTCAATCCCATCTTTTGCCAAGATTTCTTTTGCTTTTTCTGCAATTTCTTTGTGAGGTGCTGGAGATACTCCAATTACAACCTTCTTGTTTTCTGTAGTTTGTGATTCTTGTTTTGCACTTTGTCCGTCTTCTTTTTTGCTTTCTTTTTTAGCACATGATGTTAATACCAATGCTAATGCCAATACTACTAATAAAATTTTCTTTTTCATTTTTACCACTCCTATATGTTTTTTTTGTTTAATTTATTTGAAATTTTTGTACCTGATATTTGTACAATTTCAACCAAGATTATAATTACAACTACTGCCCACAATAATACTTCTGTGTTAAATCTGTCGTAGCCGTATCGTTTTGCCAAGGCTCCCAAGCCTCCTCCACCGATTGTTCCTGCCATTGCAGAATATCCAATCAATGTGATCATTAAGTTTGTTATCGCCAACACCAATTGCGGCAATGATTCTGGAATCAAAACTTTTGTCAATATGTTAAAATTACTTGCCCCCATTGATTTGGATGCTTCGATGATTCCTCTGTCCACATTCAAGAATTCTTGTTCAAATAATCTCGCCAAAAATGGAATTGCACCGACTGTCAATGGCACGATAGATGCAGATGTTCCTATTTTGGTTCCGACGATTAACTTGGATAGTGGAAGTAATACTATCATCAATATGATGAATGGAAATGATCTTGTAATGTTAACTATAACATCCAACACCGCGTATAGTTTTGGTTTTGGATTAAGTCCCGATTGTCCAGTTGTATATAAAATAAGTGCCAATGGAAGGCCAAATAAAATTGTGAAAAACGTGCTTACTAAAATCATATACAACGTCTCGCCTGTTGCTTCAAGCACCAAATTTAGTAAATCATCCATTATTTAACCTCCTCTACTCTAATATCATTTTCTGTCAAAAAGTCTTTTGCTTTTTGTATATTTTCCTTCTGTCCGATAAGTTCAACAACTGTGTATCCAACTCCTGTGGATTGAAGTTTGTTGATATTTCCAGATATAATGCTGAAATCTATCCCAGAGATTCTCGCTGCTTGTGATAATATCGGTTTGTTGTAAGACTTCTTGGAATAAGTTAATCTAACGACGTCTCCCTTAAAATCGTCAGTTATTATCTCTTCTTCATCCTCTTCGACAAGCTTTCTGATGAAGTTTCTAGTAACATCTGTTTTTGGGTTTTTGAATAATTCTTCGACAGAATTTTCTTCGATGATTTTTCCATTTTCCATCACTGCTATTCTGTCACAGATGTCTTTTGCAACATCCATTTGATGAGTTATCATTATTATCGTCGTTTTGTATTTGTCTACTGATTTTCTCAATATTTCCAAAACTTGTTGTGTGTTTTGTGGATCAAGTGCGCTTGTAGATTCATCTGATAAAATCACCTTAGGATTTGTGGATAATGCTCTTGCAATCGCTACTCTTTGTTTTTGTCCACCGGATAATTGGCTAGGATAGCTTTTTGCTCTGTCTCTAAGTCCAATGAAATCCAGTAATTCGTTAACTCTTTTTTCTATTTCATTCTTTGGAATGTTTTGAAGCTTCAAAGGATATGCAATGTTTTCGTAGACGTTTTTTTGATTAAATAAATTAAAATGTTGGAAAATCATGCTGATTTCTTTTCTTGCTTCCAATAATTCCTTTTGCTTCAACGATGTTATGTCAACATCATCTATTATTACCTTTCCACTTGTTGGTTCTTCCAATCTGTTTAGAAGTCTTACAAGTGTTGATTTACCAGCTCCTGACAAACCAATTATTCCGTAAATTTCACCCTTATTTACTTTGAAACTTACATCATCAACTGCATTAAATTCTTTCTCACTTGTATTAAAAGTTTTTTTCAAATTTAATACTTCAATCATAATCTCACCTCATTTTTGTAATAAAAAAAGCCCTTATGTGACATTCATCACATAAGGGCGAATATATCCGCGTTACCACCTTATTTTTAAATACATATATGCAAATATACAAATATGCATTTTCTCATTGTTCAGTACGTATTCATACCTAGCACAAGATATCGGATGCAACCGGAAAAGTTTAAAAGCAAATGCTATTCGACTTTTCTAACTCCAAGACCATTTTCAACAACTATTCTTTATCTCATTTCACCAAACTGAGACTCTCTGTAAAAGCATTCATCGTTTACTCTTCTTATCAACGTTAATGTTTATTTGTTTTGCTTATGGATATATAATACAAGCTCAAAAATCTTTTGTCAAGCTTTTTTTGAAATTATTTTGAAAAAATTTTTACAAACTTTGTTTATAACTACTTAAAGTATGGATTTTTGCGTAAATTATCCAATAATTTATCGTAAGTTGTCCAACCCAATCCTAGGTCAGAATATTTTGCGTAAGGGTTGTCTATGCTGTAATGTCCATCGCAGAATCCTTTGTTAACCAAAATCGGTTCACGAACTTTTGAATATCCAGTGTATAGTTGGTTTTTGCCACGTTCTACTTCTGGTAATTTCTCCATTATAAGTTTCGGTCTGTTTTCAAATCCGTAGTCTTTTGCGTTCTTGTGTGAAATCGTAGAGTGAGTAAAATCCAAGAAATACATCTTGCCATTTAATCTTGCTCTGTCGATCGAATGGTTACGATATGGATTGGAATTTTTGTCCAATTCATCGTCAGGCAATGAATCTACCCACCAAATTTCAGAATAAATTCCACAATTATTTAGCACATCATTGGCAAGTTCGCTGAACGAATTGCAAGTTCCCTCTTTGTTTAACAACAAATCACAACCAAATGTCGATGAAAGTTGTGGATCGTATCTGTAATCGTCAATCAAAACTTTTGCCAAATTTTTCACCGTTTCAAAATCATCCTTGCCTTTTACTTTTTCTGACAATTCGTTTAGTTTGTCGATATATTTGTAAGTGAATTCCAAGCTATAAGGCTCATCTCTGAAATCTTCGTTCAACACCGATTTTAATTTCATGGAGAAAATCGGCTTACCGATTGAAGACTCCTTCACAAATTTCATATCTCCAACCACCAAATTATCTTCGGCAGTTTTCTTGTCGTTCTTGTCGTATTCATTCATAAAATTTTCGACTTGCGATTTGTCATTGCCCAAGAACACAAGCTCTTGTTTGCCACGTGTTTCGTGCAATTTTTTGATAACCTTGATTAATTTGTCCTTCGAGTCCACATACTCATCGTAATTTATCGAAGAATCAATCTCACTTGGCTTTTTGCCATTCAAATCGTCTTTTAGTTGAACTTGCTCTACGGGTGGTTTTTCTTCCACTTTTTCTTGTTTTTTGTTACAACTTGTAACTCCAAGTACAAGCGCTAAGCTCAACATCACTGATAATAATTTTTTCATAAAAATTATGCACTGCAGCTATCGCAGTCCTCCACTTCTAATGATTTACTTCTAACATAATAGATGGATTTGATGCCTTTTTCCCAAGCTCTGATGTAGATGTTTAGTATTGTTCTCATCGTGTAATCAGTCGTGATATAAATGTTGACCGATTGTCCTTGGTCGATGTGGCGTTGTCTGATACTTGTCGCATCTACAGTTATATTTTGATCCAATTCGTGTGCATTTTCGTACAACCAGAATGTTTGTGGACTAAGTCCTGGTGCAACACGTGGGACAATTGTACCCTTCTTTTCTTCAAGGAAATATCTACTCATAACTGGATCCACTGCTGCAGTAGTTCCTGCGATTATCGAAGTTGAACCAGTTGGTGCCACTGCCATCAAGTAACCATTTCTCATTCCGTTTTTCTTAATATCATGGTACAATTCGTTCCATTTTTCAGAATTGTAATCTCTTAATTTGAAATATTCACCATTTTCCCAATCAGAACCTTCAAAATATTCGTAAGATCCCTTTTCCTTGGCGATTTTATTACTTGCTTTGATAGCGTAGTAATTGATTTTTTCGTACAATTTATCAGCAAATTCCAAATGCTTTTCAACATCTGAATACATAATGTTGTTTTTTACCAAACAGTGATGATATCCACTTGTTCCAAGACCAATTGGACGGTATTTTTTGTTAGTGTACTTTGCGTATTCCAATGGATAGAAGTTCAAATCGATAACATTGTCCAATCCTCTAACTGCTGTTTCCACAACTTCCTCTAATTCTTCGTCGTTGTTCACGTCGATATTTCCCAAAACAAGAGAAGCAAGATTACACACAACAAAATCTCCCGGTTTTGTTTTCGTAACGATAATATCGTCTCCGTCTTCTGTTTCGATAGTTTCACTTATAGAATGAATTTCGCTCATATTTTGCATAATTTCTGTACACAAATTAGAAGAATAAATCATTCCCTTGTGTTTGTTTGGATTCATTCTGTTTACAGTATCACGGTTGAATGTGAATGGAGTTCCTGTTTCTGTCCATGATTTTATGATAAGTCTTACCAAATCTTTTACTTTTATGCTACGTCTGGAAATACTTTCGTCAAGCACACATTCGTTGTATCTTTTTTCCCATTCGTCTCCGTAATAATCTTCCAAGTTATATCCTTTTTTCACAGAGATTTCGTGTGGGTCGAACATATACCAAGTTCCGTCGATATCGTCACGAACCATCTTCCAGAACAAATCAGGATAGCAAACAGAAGGGAACACATCGTGTGCTTTCATTCTGTCATCACCGTTGTTTGTTCTAAGTTGCAAAAATTCCAATATATCCTTGTGCCATACATCCAAGTACACAGCTACAGAACCTTGGCGCACTCCCAATTGATCCACTGCAACAGCAGTATCATTTGCAAGTTTAATCCATCTGATAACTCCACCTGCAACGCCTTGGAATCCACGAATGTCAGATCCATTTGCACGAACTTTTCCAAAATACAACCCCATTCCGCCACCATGCTTAGAAACTTGTGCGAAATTATTTATCGAACGATAAATTCCTTCCAAAGTATCAGGAACAGTGTCTATGAAACAGCTTGACAATTGATTGAATGGTTTTCTGGCATTACTCATTGTAGGAGTCGCCACAGTCACTTTTAATGTAGACAAATTATCGTAAATCTTCTTTGCCCAATGAATTCTATCCTTTTCTTTAAGTGCCAAATGCATCGCAATTCCCATGAACATTTCTTGTGCAGATTCCATAACTCTGTTGTCATGAGTTTTAATCAAATATCTTTTGATAATCAAATCTAGAGCACTGAAAGTGAATAACTTATCCCTATCGTCGTCAATGTATTTTTCCAATTCGTCAATATCATCATCTGTGTACACTTCTCTGATGTATGAGCCGTACAATCCTCTCTCATCCAAAAACTTAATCTTAGATTTGAAATCTTGAAGATCGTATTGGATTTCTAACTTCTTAATATTTTGTTTCAAATTGTAATTCATAAACAAAGATGCAATATATTCCCAATTTGGAGCTTCCTTGCTAACCAATTCACCAGAAGCCTTGGACAATAAATTCACCATATCGTATTGTGACAAATTAGGCTTAACAAATGATTCAAACTTCAAATACAAATTCTCTATCGAATACCTAGTAGAATCGTAGTGTTCTTGAATATATCTAATGATTTCGATGACATCTTCATCTGTGATATATCTTTCGAACTCTTGGATAACTTTTCTGTCTGTAGTGTGTTTTGCACGATACAAAATAAAAGATTTTACAACCTTGTATTGTCCGTGATCAATCAAAGTTAATTCCACCAAATCTTGGATTTCTTCCACAGTAACCACATGATTTTTAGGATACTTGTTCACAATAGTGTTTTCAATTTCTTGCGCCATAGCTTCCAGTTCATTTTCCTCTGCGTAAATTCCCACAGAAGCATAAGCTTTTTTCATGGCTAATTTTATCTTCGACCTATCAAAATCGACAATATTGCCATCTCTCTTTTTTATTTCCATTATTACTCCCTTTATCGCGTATATAGTGGATTACTAAAATCCAACTACAATTTATAGTATTTATTCCTATTAAATATTACCACAAATCGATCGGAAATAACACTGAAAATATAGAATAAAATTTTTTCAAAAAGCTAAAAATATATAATTTTATTAAAATGTTCAAATCATTTTACAACAGAAATACTACTCTTTCCCAGCTTCAAAATCGGCAAATCATCGACTAATTTTTTCTTCTTGTCGCACAAAATAATGTAGTGGATATTTTTTTCATCAAACATTTGAGTTAGCTTTTTTATGTTTTTCTTAGCAAAAATTTTTGTGTAATTATTGTAATTTTTGATAATCACAAAATGACTGTCAGAAAGCACAACCTTCGCATAAATAAGTTTGATGATAGTATCAACATCGCATTCTCTTAACTTATTGTCCAAATCCACATTCAAACTTTCATTCAAGCTCTCAATCTTTCTGTAAATTGTCACAGGACTCGTCTTCATTGAACGCAACACCAATGACAAATTATCGTACACATTCAAATGCTCATACAACATAAACTCATCCACAACATAAAATCCACGATACTTCGATATCTCGTTGTTCGAAATCTTTCCATCTATCAGCATCTTGCCATTTGCGTATTTTACATTCATCAACACCGCTATGAACTTGTCCAAAGTTATTTTGTTTGAAAAAATCTGACAATTTTGCGTAATTTTTCCGGTCAAATTTTCAAAATAATTCGTACTATAATTTTCAAATTCAATATTCATAACTACCTTCTAACCCTAATCTTAGTGATAATATCCCAACACAAATTAACAATCGATAATATCGCCACTATTATAAATCCTATTAAGTAATAATAATTGCTGTTAAGCTTTCGTACAAAAAATATGAGAATATCCATAGCGCCCTCATTGTAAATATCTACCATATGAGAAAAATACACTCCAGTGAAACAAAACATCACATAAAAAGCTGAGAAACTTAACAAAATCGTAATCAAATTAACCTTATTAGAATAAATCGGGAACACAACCCATCTGTAGTAGTCAAACTTATTCATATCATCGTTGTGCATCAAATAATTGATATTGTTAGAGAAAAACCCAATCTTCTGCATTGAATACACATTGTAAGCTGTTACTGCACCTGTAAGTAACCAAAAAGTCAACCTGAAAATTAACATCAAACTTTGGTCGTGAAGTACGTATTGGTCGAAAATTCCAAATATCTTCGTAAACACATAATCATTTGGAAACATCAGCAATACAAAAAGAGATGCAATCGACATAATACACATGAAAAGATTCAATTCCTTGTCAACTCTTGAGAAAATCCTCCACACAATTAACGACACAATCTCCGCAATCGAAAACACCATCACACTAAGCAGAGCACACGCACACACAATCTTCAAATCAAACTGAACATAAAAACGGTCGTAATTTTTCAGAACAAAAGTTAAATCCTCTCCCAAAATAGTTGCCACCACTATGAAAATATTAAAAGCAGCTACAATCCCACACAAAATCCAGTAAATAAGTTTAATGTTATTTGTGAAAAATCCTTTAACTTTTAATCTAATATTGATAATAGACTCCCTGAAATTATTCGGACGAATTCCTTTATTAATATCCCTGACGATTTTTTTGTAATTTACTATATTGATAATCTCCAAAATCACCAATATACAAATCATAAACTCATCCAATTTATCAATCTGCGTATCTCCAATGAGAATGAACACACTCGCCAAAAAAATTGCAATCATAATCAAAAACTTATACAGTTGGTTGAACTGAAGCTGACCCACCCCAGGAATCAAATACAAAGCCTTGAATTTTGTATCGTAATCTTTGGGATCAACCTTCATATTTTTTCTCAAATCGTACAAATCACGCCTAAGCTTGTTCACCTCAGTATTTATTCTCTTTTTGTACACATGCTTCAGGCTTCTCTTAACACTGTACAAATACACGCTATCCTTTGAATACTCACTTACTATGAACTCCCTTTTATTTTTCGATTTAAGATGAGCTCTTTTACTTTTCTTATCCGTGTCTATTGAATTATCTCGTGAAAATTTATAACTCTCTACAATTTTCTTCAAATAAAACCTAAAATTAAATCCTTTTTCGATATCTCCAGAATTTTTGATAGCATCGTCCAAAAAACTCATATCATTTTCCATATCTTGAAAAATCTGAATGATTTCATCGCATCTTTCTTCTACAAGTTTATTCTTAGTGTATATGTAATTATACTGAGAAGATACATCCCTATATTCCTCATAAAAATCAATCTTAGATTGAGCTATGAATTTTTCCACAAGAACTCTATTTAACAAACTGTCATTGTGATGAGGAAGACTGTGCTTAAATCTGATGACAGAATTGTCCAGTTCTTTAAGAAAATTTATCTCTTTAGTTTTGATTAATTCGATTTTTTCGTTCATATCGAACTCCTAAATTTTACAAATTATTGACATATTTTTACTTATTTAGTATGTAGCTTTTATGCAGATTATTTTATTGTGATATTATATTTACATATTTTTACCACTTTCAAATATTACATTGTTAATTATTAAAAATATTACTTTACAAATTGAATAAAATATATTATCATATTTCGTGGAGGATTATGATGTTTTACATATTAATAAATGTTGTAGCGGTTGCAGTCGCAGCCCTTTTGGGAAGACTTTTGAAATCTTTCCTACCAAAAAAACTAATAAAAAGCATAATGGACGTTGTCGCCGTTTGTATATTAATAATGGGAATCCAAGGAAGTGTCAAAACAAATAATTTTATTTTTATGTTGATTTCCTTAGTTATCGGTGCTATAATAGGTAACGGTCTTGATTTGGACAAGAAATTAGCCAACCTTGTAGAGTATTTACAAAACAAAGTTCCAGACTCATCTGGCTCGTCCATGAAAGGCGCCATTGCATTAATAATGCTACAAAATATCGGATCATTGGCAATCCTTGCTCCATTGAATTTAGGATTAAGCGGATCCGCTGACATAATGCAATTTAAAATAATATTAGACGGTATCACAACATTTTTGTTCTCAGCAACATATGGATTCACAGTTGCACTGTCAGGCGTTGTTGGACTTGTTATGAACACACTAATATTTTTATTATCAACATCACTAAGCAAAGTCTTAGTACCAGAAGTAATTGAAAACATCTCCGTAGTGGGATCATTGTTGATAGTCCTACTTGGTATAGATATGCTAGAAATCAAAAAATTCAAAATCATGGATTATATTCCAGCAATATTTATTCCAATATTTTGGTTTATCATCAAACAATTACTTCACATCTAAATTAGTTAATAAGTTAGAGGGGAAAACTCTCATGCCTTCAAAATTTTCCAGAGTTGACTCCCCTTACTCCTTTCTTATATGCGCATGATTTTAAATCATGTGTTTTTTTTATTATACCTCATTTCAAGAAATTTAAAACAAAATCTATTTTTTTCAAATTTTTTTAAATATTTTTCAAAAAACTTCAAAAAAGTGTTTAAAACATTTTTCAGTGGGTATATATATACTACAATAAAAGATATCTAAATTGTAGAGCAGAACTGTTACTTTAGTTTATTGATTCCGATGAAAAGGATATATAAACAAAAATGCAGGAATACTACCCGTTTTATTTGAAGACAAATAAAACTAGAACCTTTAAACATTTAAACTTAAAACATTAAAATTTAAAATTTTATCCTAAGTATCGAAAACTTTAGTTAATTAAAGATTTAAAGATTGATTCGTTATATCTTGAAAAGCAAGTTTATCTGATAGATTACTATTAAGGAGTGGATAAGGAAATGATCGAACCAAAATTTCAGTTTAAGTGCAGTTTGCTCGGAAAATAAGAGTTGTTTCAGAAGATGGAAAATGACTCTTATTTTTTTGTGTCCATTTCCTTCCCCCGTAAGTTTCCAAGAAGACTATCTCAATTTTTATTAATTGTGTCATTTTAACTTTTTTCATCTCCAACCTACCCATGTCTTGCCATTTTTAGCCTATCGAATTTTCTTAACTATCTTCTAAACCTGTCCCATTATTCCTCAACACTGCAAAACCTTTAAGCAAACAATCGAAGCTAAGAATATCATACGGAGAAAATAAGCATAAATTCAAGCGAAGGGAACCGTTAAAAAATTGTGCTGTCTGAGTGCGTAGCACGAGTTCACAATTTTAGGTTCACAAGCTTAGAATTTATTTATTTTTGTAGTCTAGATATTCGTGCGAGATGTTTGATTTCTTTCTGACCTACGTGTGTCCTGCAACTGTAAATCCTGCGAAACCTTAGAGCAAACTATCGAAGCTAAGAATATCATACGGAGAAAATAAGCATAAATTCAAGCGAAGGGAACCGTTAAAAAATTGTGCTGTTTGAGTGCGTAGCACGAGTTCACAATTTTAGGTTCACAAGCTTAGAATTTATTTATTTTCGTAGTCTAGATATTCGTGCGAGATGTTTGCTTTGATTTTTGCCCTACGTGTATCCTGCAACTGTTGTCTTGCGAATTTCTTTGCCTATTTCCATATTTCTCCCCATAAAAAAAGAAGCCTTATTCAGACTTCTTTTTGAGTTTAACAATATCATTGTTGTATAAAATTTGTATGAATTGAGATAGTCTCTCATATAGAGGTTCTACCTCATCTCCGTATTTTTCTTTTAATTTATTCCCAATCTCCATAATGTTTGCTTTACCATCAATCATCCTGAAAACATCACTACCGTAACTTTCAAGCTTGATGTTGGATTCTTTTGGTGTGAAGAACATCTTTTGAGCAATCTTATCAAAAATATGATTGTGTTTTTTTACTAAATACACAAGATCATCTTTTTCATAAAACTCTATCTTGTCATTGACCTCAGGAATAAATTCTAGGAAATTTTTATTTCGCTTCATTAGTATTTACGTTCTTAATACAAGTTCTAACTAGAACTGCTAATAACAATATGAATACTATAATTGATCCAATTGTGCCAATGTTGAATTTTGAAGATAAATCAAGAACTTCACTTAATGTCTTGTCTCCTACTTTGATTATAGCAAATGCAGCAAGTAAAATACCTACAACACCTTCACCTGCAATAAATCCAGATGTGAACAATACACCATTTTCTTCTTGTTCTTTTCTTAATTCTTCGTTTTTAACTTTTCTCTTGTCAACAAATAATCTGATTAAACCACCAGTCATGATTGCTGTAGAAGTGTTGATTGGCAAATACAAACCTACTGCAAATGGTAAAACTGGAATTCCTAAAATTTCAACAACAACTGCAATGAATGCTCCTGCGAAAACTAATCCCCAAGGAAGTGATCCACCCATTACACCTTCGATTATAAGTTTCATCAACATACCTTGTGGTGCAGGAAGTTCGTCTGTTCCATATCCCCAAGATGAATCTAATAACCATAAAATAGCTCCGATTACAAGTGCAGATACAGCAACACCAATTAATTCACCGATTTGTTGTTTATATGGAGTAGCTCCAACCAAGAAACCAGTCTTTAAGTCTTGTGAAGTATCCCCTGAAATAGCAGCGATAACACAGATTACAGTACCAATTGAAATTGCCATCATCATACCATCGTGACCAGTATTTCCCATAGCTTTGATTAATAATGAAGTTATTAATAAAGCCGCAATAGTCATACCAGAAACTGGGTTGTTAGAAGATCCAATAAGACCAACCAAACGAGATGATACAGTTGCAAAGAAGAAACCAAATACAACGATAATGATTGAACCAATAGGACCAACTGGAATAATTGGTAAAACAGCCATTACAACTGCGATAGCAAGAATAGCTATTCCTATGAATTTCATACTCAAATCTTTTTCAGTACGAAGAACTGAGTCTGTACCCAAACCTTGTGATTTGTAGTCTTTCATAGCATCTCTGAAAGTTCTAATAATTAGTGGCAATGATTTAATTAAAGATATAATACCACCAGTAGCTACAGCACCAGCTCCTATATATCTTAAATAAGTACCCCAAATATCTTTTACTGTCATAGCAGAAATAGCCTTATCTGCAGCACCGATTATGTTGTCTCCACCGAATAATTTCATAAGTGGCATAATAACTAACCAACCTAAAGTTGCACCACTTAGCATATATCCAGAAATCTTAGGACCACAAATATAACCAACACCTACCAAAGATGGAAGTGGGTCGATACCGATACCAGCACCTGAGAAAGATTTAACTGTAATTTCTTTTGATAATGAAGATGGGAAAATCTTCAAACCATCAGCAAAGAATTTGTATACAGCAGCCAAACCTAAACCTTTAAATACAAGCTTAGCCTTGGATCCACCTTCTTCACCGGCTAATAAAACTTCTGCACAAGCAGTTCCTTCTGGATATGGAATAACCCCGTGTTCCTTAACTATTAAAGCATTTCTCAACGGAACCATGAATAAAACCCCTAGTAAACCACCAATAAGAGTAATAACCCCTATTTCGATTAATGATGGAGCTGGTTCATTCCATTCCTTCATCCAAATAAATAATGCTGGCATTGTAAAGATAGCACCTGCGGCAACTGATTCCCCTGCGGAACCTATAGTTTGAACGATGTTGTTTTCCAAAATAGAATCCCTCTTGAAAATCAATCTGATAACTCCCATTGAAATAACAGCAGCAGGAATTGATGCAGAAACTGTCAAGCCAACTCTAAGACCTAAATATGCATTAGCTCCACCAAATACAATTGCCATGATAATACCGAAAATAATAGAGAATGGTGTAAGCTCTGGCAAGACCTTATCGGCCGAAATAAAAGGCTTAAAGTCATTATTATTGTTACTCATAAATATACCCTCCTTTTTATATATATAAATTAACAACATCATTATACCAAATTGAATTTATTTTGTCAATAATATTTATTGCTTTACACTTAAATACTCAAATAATTATAAAAATATTTAAGAAACAAATATCTCAACTTTTCTACTAAAATAGTTTGAATTTTCTCAAATTAATAGTATAATAAAAGAGTTGGAATAAATTAATTGGAGGGAATTATGAAAAAGAAATTTTTAACAGTATTATTAGTATTATCAATGGTTGTATTAGCATCATGTTCTAATCAAAAAGGATCAGAATTAGAAAGCAAATTAAAAGAAGTAGAAACAGATAAAAAATTTGCTATCGAAAACTTAAACGACGCTAACAACAAAATCAAAGAATTAAATGCAAAAATTCAAGAACAAGAACAAGGATACAGCTCAAAAGTATTAGTAAACGACCTAACAGCTGAAATGACAAACGAACAATTGCAAAAAGTATTAACAAACACAATCGCATACAAATTGACAGCTGATGATCAAGAATTAGCACAAGAAACAACAGTTGAAGTAGCAGAAATGCCTAAAACATTAAACTTCATCGTACAAATTCCAGAAGACTTAAAATCATCAGAAAAAGCAAAAACAATCTTGAACTTACAAGCGCCAAAAATCAATGTAAATGGTAAAGCAGCACAAGTTGAAGAACAAGAAGAACACGACGCAATAAAATACGTAGTAAACTTAGAAACTGCAGGAAAAGAAGCAAAAATCGACCTACCACAAGACATTAACGCAAAATTACAAAGACCAAACCAACAACTTGTAATCAAAGCAAAATAATGAACACCTAGCCACTAGAAATCTAGTGGCTATCATTTTATCCTTTTATTTCTCTGTTTTCCCCTAAGTCTAGTGATTTAATTTTATAATTTTCTATTTAAATCTATACGTCCTTTATCCTAGTCTAGTGATTCTTATCAAAAATTTATATCTGTGTCTCTCAATTCTTGAACATCTCGAAATCTTCGAGCAAACAATCGAAGCTAAGAATATCATACGGAGAAAATAATTATAAATTCAAGCGAAGGGAACCGTTAAAAATTGTGCTGTTTGAGTGCGTAGCACGAGTTCACAATTTTAGGTTCACAAGCTTAGAATTTATTTATTTTCGTAGTCTAGATATTCGTGCGAGATGTTTGCTACTATATTGACCTATCTGCATCCTGCTACTCTTGTCTAACTACCCTTGAATCATTTTCTATCCACATCTTGCAATCTCTAACACAGCGAAACCTTAAAGCAAACAATCGAAGCTTACGAATATCACGATATAAAATTTAATGTTTTTCATGAGCGACGCTTCGAACGATGAAATCTTCATTACTTATTTCTAAAAGAAGATTTCTGAAGTGAGGCTGAGCGAATGAAATTATTAAATTTTAACCAAGATATTCGTGCGAGATGTTTGCTTATTTCATTACCTATGTTTATCTTGCAACTTTTATATAGCGAATTATATAAACCATTTTCTATCTTAATATAGTTAAAAGAACGCACAAAAAAAGACCTAGCGGACATTGTCATCACTAGACCTTAATTGTTTGGCGACTACCTACTCTCCCACGACGTTTCCATCGTAGTACCATCGGCGTTAAGAGGCTTAACTTCTGTGTT
>NZ_WKZE01000014.1:0-17167 GCF_009678315.1 Finegoldia sp. BIOML-A2 | reverse complement strand
TTAATTTTAAATTCTTTTGTGTATTTTGGCATACAAAAACCCCTCCATCCGTATTCCGGATTTTGGGGTTCAGGTCATTAATACTCAATTATTTTATTATACCATCATTACAAGAATTTTCTAGTAATAATATGAGGCTTTGACGTGCGAAACGAGTGATTCATTATCGAAGATTGCTTCACAACGCAGAAAACCAGTTTGCACGAACATCTAGACTACGAACGAAAAAAACTACAAAAACTCGTAAATCGCTCATCTGTCTACAAAAATTGAAAAATTCTAATCTCGAAATCCTAAAATTTGAAGCACGCTTCGCTTACACGGTCAAATTTTGGACGGATTTCTTCGATTGAATTTAAAACAATTTTTTCCGAATGATTCGCTCCTTTACGATGTTTTTGTCTTTTATAAATCTTAATTCTTAGCAAAACTGGTAATCTGCTTTTATTTCACTACATCACGATATTCGCTTATTTATCTACAAATTTAAAAAATTCTAAAACTACCTTTTTCCGCTCACCACACAATAAAAAAGAGCATCACGTGATGCTCTCATTATCTATTTTACTAATTTTTTAAGTGGTGTTTTCTTCAATGTTTCTATAAATACTTCATTTTTACCGAAGAACAAGATCAATGTGTAGCCTATGACGCTAATGAAGAATACTGCCAACAAGTTAAGCGTGTAGTGTGTGATAAATTTTGTGATTACAAACTTTGTCAAAAGTATCCACAAAGCTCCTGCTACTGCGTATTTCATTGTGTAGAATAATTTGTCCATTTCAAAGTAGAACTTCGCCTCTTTGAATTCAAATAAGCACACAAGAACTACTACTAATTCTGAAATCGCCGTAGTCACTGCTGCACCGTTTTGTTGCCAAAGTGGTATGAAAACTAGATTTAATCCTACATTTACGAACGCTGATATCGTCGTCGCTTTCAAGTTCAACGCTTCTTTTCCCAATGGAACGTTCATGCATGTTGTGATTACACCACCTGTTATTGCGAAAAATACTGACACTGCTAGAATTTGCAACGAAAGTGTCGCTGCAATGAATTTTTCTCCAGAGAGAATGTATACGATGTTTTTGGATAAAACTCCAAGTCCTGTGCACATTGGTATCATTAATAATAGCAAGAAACTTGAAATTTCTGTTAACAATTGTCTGAATTCTGTTTTATCATCTAATGTCGCTGCCTTGGAAAGCCTTGGAATTGTAACCATGTAAATAGCGCCTAGCATTTGCTTTACAACAGAATATACCTTCACACTTACTGCGTAAAGTCCTGTGTATATATCTCCAGAAATCCAGCCAAGCATTGTCATGTCTGCACTGACATAAACCAAAACTGCGATGCTGTTTGAAAAGAAAAGCATGATAGGCTTCAAGTGTCTTTTCAGATTTAGTTTGAGAGTTGGTTTCAAGTCCACATATCTTCTTACATGTAACATGTTTGAAATGCACACCAAACCATTTACGAAAACCGTAAGTCCAGCGTATTTTAAGTAATCGTCTTTGGTTTTTACTACGAAAAATAATAAAATTACACCAATAGTTTGAATTATAATACTTCTGATTGTAATGTACAAATAATCCTCGTGGATTGCGTTGACCCATTCAACTCCAAGCGTGGCGAAGATTATGCTCAAACTTTGAATGAAAACAAGCGTTGCATAGTCGTGCATTTTCACAGAAACTACGCAGAATATAGCTAAACAAATATAAGAAATCAACGTAGACAACAAGTTGATGGAGAAAACTTCCCTCGAAAATTGGTTGAGTTTCGTTCTGTTTTCTCTGTATTTGGAACCCTCTCTGACTGCGTAATTGGTAATTCCAAGTGATGCAATCAGCATAAATATTTTAATAATTGAATCTCCGTAACTTACCTTTCCCATATTTGCTACTTGCAAAATTCTCGTAGCGTAAGGAAAAGTTATCAACGGGTAGACAACGCTCAGCCCAACTTTGATTAAATTAAGCATTGCGTTTAATTTTAGTGATTTTTGCTTTGCCAAGTTTTTCCTCTCCTATGTGCAAAATTAATACTTACTATATTGTATCATACATATTCATACAGATTATTACAACATTTCAAAATTTACAACAAAAAAATAACCGCCGGCTCAGAATAATGGCGATTATTTTCTAGGTATAACCTATATGGACTTTTCTGTAAACTATTATACCATATTTTTCAAAAAAATGTTATAACATTTCAATAAAAGCTCCAATTCTTGTATTTAATTGTCCGATATCCGATTTTGAATAATCAGTTTCCACAGCAATATATGGAATATTTTTCTTATCGTTGCAGAATCTCTTAATTGACAAACCTTCAACTTGGTAAGGAGTGCAAGCTTGCAAATGCATGTCAATAACTCCGTCAACCTTGTATTCGTCGATTAATTTGTTCAACAATTTCAGTCTGTTTTCGTTTGGACTCACACAAGCGCAACCAATGTTCATGTATTTTCTAGCAATCGCATCAATCATATCTGGATTTTCTACATCGACATTTTCATCAATAGCCTTTGCACCGCCACAGTTTTCGTAACTAACCACAACTGCACCGTTGTTTTCGACAGCTTCGATAACTTTTTCTGTCGCACCGCCGATAGGACAACCAGTAATCAAAATTCTTGGTTTGCCACTAATGTGCTTGTGCTCATTCATAACCTTCGCTTTCAATTCTTCAAGCATTTGTGGAATTTGTTCCTTGTCGAAATCAAATTGCACACCATTTAAAACATGCCACAATTCTCCACCTGTGATTGGCAAATCATCAGCCTTCATTATAGAATAGAAATCTTTTACAGCAGATCTCTCCGCGTTTTTTACATCAATTGCATGTTTTAACTTTTCCTCAGTGATTTCAACACCGAATAAATCTTCGATAGTTTTAATCATCTTTCTGATTTCTTCTTTCCACAAAATAAGACCTTGTTCAGTGTTCTTATTTGGAAGCTCCATTACGTGAACAGGCTTGAATTCTCCCAAATATTCGTACATCTTTTTCTTACCATCGCAAGTAGTTTCTCCGACAACCAAATCAGAAAAATAGAAGAAAGGACACTTGTCAGTCAACGCAAAACCATAAGAAGACTTGATGAGTGGACATAAGTTTTTCGGCAAATCCCTCTCAGCATCTTGAATAGTTTCATCACTTGTAGCACACAAACTAACACAAGTAGCTCCAGCTGCAACAGCTAACTCTTGTGGAAAAAACGTACAAAAAATTCCTATAACAGGAATATCCTTATCCTTTATTTCTTTTACCTTCAAAAAAGCATTTTTACGACTATCTGCAAAATCGTTAAAAACCTCTGGTAATTCTTTCTTTAAATCTACCATCTAATCACCTCGTAACAAATAATATCATTTAAAATTAGATAATACAAAATGATAATCATTATTTATAGATTTTTTCTATAAATGACTTCTCTCGCCCTCTTTCATTGATGAATTTTCGGAATAAAGAAGGAATTGTCTTAGATAGCTTCAGAATACACAAAGCAGAAAACCAGTTTGCACGAATTTCCAGACTACGATACAGAAAACACAAAAACTCGTAAATCGCTCATCTGTCTACAAAAATTGCAATAAATTCAAGCGAAGTGAAACGTTAAAAAATCGCACTGTCTGAGCGTTAGCGAGTTTGCGATTTTAGGTTCACAAGCGATGAATTTATCAATTTTTGTAGTCTAGATATTCGTTCGTATCGGTGTCTATTTTTGCTTTTATTGAAGATATGTTCGTATTTTTACTACCTATTTATTTCTTCAATTCATCCAACACTTCGTTGACTGTTTCTTTTTCTGAATAAGGTGTCTTTTCGTTTCCTTTTAGTTTGATAAAGTTTTCTTGTCCTTTTCCCAAAAGTAACACAAAATCTCCATCATTTGCCATTTCTATCGCATGTTTGATTGCAGATTTCCTATCTTTTATTCTGACATATTCGCCGTTTTCTTCTTCAATTCCACTGATGATATCATCGGCGATGTTTTCGTAGGTGTCGAATTTCGGATCGTCTGTTGTGACAACCGAGAACACGTTATTTTCAGCGGAAATCTTTCCAACCTCGTGTCTGATTTCACGAGTTCTGTCGCCACTCATTCCATAAACTGCGATTTTACGTTTGTCGTTTGGAACAGATTTGTAGATATTTTCAAAAGCCTTTGGAGTGTGCGCAAAATCGATGACAATATTTATTCCCATGTCATTTTTCACGAATTCGAATCGCGCCTCAACGCCTGTAAAACTTTCCAATGATTTGGCGATATCTTTGAATTCATATCCCAATAAATTCACCGCAACAATCGAAGCCACAGCATTGTAAACATCAAACAGCGCAAATCTGTTGAGTACAAATTTCACGTTTTTAATTTCGAAATGCATCTTGCCATCAATTAATTCTACATTTTCTGCCTTGAAATCTGATTCGTTTTCCAGCGAGAATGTGTATGCGTCTTCAAATCTCGCCTTCGCTTTTCTTCCATATTCATCATCGACATTTGCGATTTTTTTCTTGGCATTTTCAAACAAAATCATCTTTGCATCGAAATAATTCTCCATATTTTTGTGAAAATCCATGTGCTCCATCGATAAATTGTTAAACACTGCCACATCGAAATCAATCCCGTCAAGTCTGTGCAAATACAATCCATGACTAGAACATTCCACAACAGCGTTGTCGATTTTTTTCTCCACAGAAAGCTTCAATATCTTGTTTATTTCGCAAATTTCAGGAGTCGTGTTTGGCGTTTCGTATTTTTTACCGCCGATAAAAGTTCCGTTGGTTCCAATGTTTGTGCATGGTGAGTTCAAATTTTCAAGAATGTGGCTAATCATAGAAGATGTCGTCGTCTTGCCATTTGTCCCAGTAACTCCAATCACACGAAGCTTCTTCGATGGAAAATCACACACCGCATTTGAAATTTGCGCAAGAGCAATTCTTGCATCTTTTACTTTGATGTAGTTTATGCCTTCATTTTCTGTGACATCTTCAGTAACCACAATTGTATTTGCTCCGTTTGCAATCGCCTTGTCAATGAATCGGTGTCCATCAAATTCCATCCCAGAAATCGCCACAAACACTCCGCCTTTTTCGATTTTTCTAGAATCATTCGTCACATTTGTAATCTCGCTGTCGTTGTTTTTCGTGTAATCTATATAATCAATTTTATCTAATATATCAGTCAAATTCATAATTTTCCCCTTTGGTTTTCATTTATATATTATTATATAACATCGGGCTACATATTTAAAAACAAAAAAACTGACCACCCAGCCTAGCTAAGTGATCAGCTACAAATTTTATTATTTCATAACAGATACTACGACTGCTATTGCACCGACTGCTATGATAAGTCCAAATACAAGACCTGCGACAATGCTTACGATCGCTGATTTTACGCCAACTGCAAGCATTCTTTCGTCAGAAATTCTGTCGTAGAATACTGATGAATAAAGCACAACTCCAACTACCATGCCTACAATTGAAGGAAGGACTGTTGTTGGAAGCACCATCATCAAAATATTAATCAACGCTTCAACTGCTACATACACTCCAAGTCTCGTATCCCTTTCAACAGGATTTGGAACTGGTGACATGTCTTTTTTAGTAAAGTGGAATATGATTCTGCACACTACAAAATAGAAAAGAACTGACACAGCCGAAATTATTATGGTGAAAGTTGTCACACTCAATCCAGATTTTGTGATTTGTTGCAATTGTTGTGCAGTTTCTGGGTGAAGCTTGTATTGCACAATTGATGCCACAAATGTGAACACTCCATACAACAAGAACAAAATTACGAATGCACCCTTTTTATTGAAATTTTCAATAAGTCCGTGAAGCAATGAGAAAACTTTTTGGCAAAAACCAGCATAACCCGAACTTTGTCTTTGAGTGTAGTCTTCAATGTGTTCTTCTTCATCGTCTTGACCCTCAAAGAAAAAACTGTCGTCTGTTTTTTCGTAATGATCTTGTTTCACATTAGAATAATTTTCTTCTTGTGAAGATTCGAAATAATTACTATTTCTATCGGAATAGCTATCCTTATCTTCGCTGTAACTTCCCTTTACTTCTTCTTTTTCGTTAAAATAATTGCCGTCTTTTGTGTATTCATTGTCGTCATTTTCAAAGCCTTTGTAATCTCTATCGTCTGACATATTCTCCTCCTATTATTTTTCGTTTTTCTCGTCTTGTTCCATCAAAACTTTCTTCCATTTTTCAAGTTGCGATTCCTCTTCTTTGGATAATTTCGGCGTGTGTGGATCCAATTGTTCGAACAAATCCAACATAACCTCGCTCACAACCAATCTAGTGTACCATTTGTTATCCGCAGGAACCACATACCATGGCGCATAATCTGTCGAAGTATGCTCCAACATATCCTCATATGCCCTGTGATAATCATCCCAGTTTTCTCTTTCCAAGATGTCGCTTGCTGCGAACTTCCAATGTTTTTCTTCCAAATTAATCCTGTCCAAAAGTCTCTCTTTTTGTTCGTCCTTGGAAACATGCAAGAAAAACTTCACAACCTTGATGCCATTATTGTCCAAATATTTTTCGAACGCATTGATATCTTCGAATCTTTTTTCCCAAAATTCGTCGTCGTTTTTCTTATTAACCAAATTGTGAACCCTGGTTACAAGAACATCCTCGTAGTGCGATCTGTTGAAAATCCCAACCTCTCCATACGCTGGAGTAGCCTTTGTAATTCTCCACAAATAATCGTGATCCAATTCTTCAGTTGAAGGTTGCTTGAAACTTGTAACCTTGCAGCCAGCAGGATTAAGTGCCGTAAACACTTTTTTCACCAAACTGTCCTTGCCAGCAGCATCCATCGCTTGAAGCACAACGAGAATTCCTCTAGTATTTTCTGCATATAATTTTTCTTGAAATTCAAACATCTTTTCCAAATTTTGTGGCAGAATTTCTTCCTTCACTTCTTTTTTTGAATAAGAATCGTCTTTTTCCGTGCTGAATTTTTCCAAATCAACTTTTTTGTTAGGTTTTACCCTGTATTTTTTAATATCCATAACTTACTTCCTTTTAATATCGTTATTATATATTTATCCAAATTGGGTAAAAATAAAACAATTTCATTCACTGAATTAATTATATCATTTGTTCAATTTTTCTTCAATAGTTTACTATCACATTAGTATTGTGTGAAATTTATTTGACAATCACAAGTTTATATAATAAATTCATACTAACGGAAAGGAGATAATTCATGAAAATATCAATATTAAATTTAATACCAAGATTTGTAGATGAAACAACAAAACAATCCATCGATCGTGGATTGGAACTTGCAAAATGGGCTGACGGACAAAAATTCGAAAGATATTGGGTTGCAGAACACCACAACTCCAAATCAATCTCATGCTCAGCAACAGATTTGATTATCGGATATATTTTAGAAAATACACACAGAATAAAAGTCGGAGCAGGCGGTGTAATGCTACCAAACCATACACCATTTCAAGTAGCAGAAAGATACGGAACGCTCGAAACATTGTATCCAGAAAGAGTTGATTTGGGAATTGGAAGAGCGCCAGGAACAGACATCGACACAGCGAAATTAATCTACAGAGACACTTACAAGGAAGATAATTTCAAAGAAGCCATCAGAACACTTTTAAGCTATTTTGAAGAGGAAGCAGAAAATTTCAAAGTGCGTCCATACCCTGGAGTTGGCACACACGTTCCAGTATATATTTTGGGAAGCTCCATGACATCAGCATACATCGCAGCACAATTGGGACTACCTTATTCATTCGCAGGACATTTTTCTCCAAACACAGTCGAAGTCGCACTCAAAATCTACCGAGAAGAATTCACACCATCAAAATATTTGGACAAACCATACGTCATGCTTGGGGTATCTGCAAACGCAGCTTACGAGAAAGACGCCGCAGAACACATCAAACAACAAGCAATCTCCATCTTCTTGCAAATCCAAAACAGAAACAACAGAGACGCATTCTTAAAAGCTGACCCTAACAACAGCCCCGAACTCACATCAATCGAAAAATTCATGATAAGAACAGCAAGAGGTCTTCGAATAGAAGGAGACGTGAATTCCGTAAAGGACCAATTCATGGAAATAAAACAAAAATACAACCCTGACGAAATCATCGCCGCATCCTACATTCCAGATTTCAAATTATTAAAAGAAAACTACGAAATCATACAAGATTTGGCGTTGAACGAATAATTTATTTCAAAAAAAATCACAAACTTTTTTTGAAATTATGATTTATCGAAATAACCTATAAGTAAAAAAGCAAACCATCACGCACTAATATCTGATATTCGTGTATGATTGGTTTGCTTTTATTATTTTATCGCTTTTTCGTAAAAACTTTAAATTTTACATAATCTCATCTATTGTTGGGATGGATTCTCCCGATCCTTTTCTGGTTACTGTCTTTGAAGATACTTTTGTGGCAAATTCCATCGCTTCTTTGATTGATTTTTTTTGATCGAGCATGACTGCCATCGCTCCGATGTAGCTGTCTCCTGCTGATGTAGTATCAACCGCATCTGCCTTGATGGCTTCTTGTTTGATGTGTTCTGTCTTTGTAAAATATTCAGAGCCATTTTCTCCTAATGTTATTATCACGGATCCTACGTTTTTCTCCAACAATTCATCTGCTGCTTCTTTCAAGTTTTTTTTGGTTGAATATCTCAAAATTTCATTTTCATTAGGCACGAACAAATCCACCTTGTCCAAAATATTTTCCACTTCGAACTCACTTGGAGCAGGGTTTAATATCACGAAAACTCCCTTTTCCTTCGCTTTTTTAATCGCATATTCGTTGACTTCTTGTGGGATTTCCATTTGCAAAATCAAAATATCACATTCATCCAAAAGCTCGATGTTGTCATCGATATCTTGAATTGAAATCGCATAATTTGCCCCATGATCCAAAACAATTTGGTTTTGACCAGTCTTGTCCACATTTATAAGCGCAGTTCCTGTATCGACATCCTTTTTGATGATGTTTGATGTATCCACGCCGTATTCGTGCATATTTTTAAAAATAAAATCCGCATCCATATCATTTCCCACGCACGCAAGAAACTTCACATCTCCGCCAAGTTTTTGGCAGGCAATCGCTTGGTTTGCTCCCTTGCCACCGACAGATCTGCTCTTTGAAAGTGACGAAATGGTTTCTCCTGGTTTTGGGAAATTTTCCAAATTATATGTAGTGTCTACATTCACGCTTCCTATAACTAAAATTGCCATAAATCTCTCCTCATTTCATAAAAACGCTCAAATTTTTCATAATAATCTATATTATATTATACAATACAAATCAATTTTTGTAATTCAAATAAAAAACAATGTGACTGGACTAAAATATCCAATCACATTGCTAATTTGTTCAAACTATTTGTATTATTCAATACTTTTTTGTCCACCTAGTATAACAGATTCTTTTATTTCGTTGTCTCTCAAGTATTGTTTTACTGAAACTGAGGCTTCACCCTTATCTATCAGCATTATTGGTGCTTGTTCTTTTTTTGATAGATATGGTGCTAGTAGCGCATCTGCGTATGCGTCTTTGTTTGCAAATATTACTTTGTCAGGAGTGCTATTGACAGTTTTTGCTATTTCAAGCGCTGTTTCTACTCTTGTTCTTCCTGCTAGTCTATTTGTTTTTATTCCGTTATTTTGTAGATTTGCTGTTATTGTTTCTGATACTTGAGTTTTTCCACCAATTATTGTAACTTTTTCTATTCCCCATTCTTTGATTGCTTTTTTAGTTGTTTCGTTTAATTGGTCTGATTGTGTTAATAATATTGGAATATTTAGTTTACTAGCAAGGCTTCCTGCTGTTAATGCGTCAATATTATTAAATCCATTTACAAGTATTATTTCTTTTTTGTTAGTTGAATTTGATCTGATTTGTTCACCTAGTTTTACTGCTGTTTCAAATCTATCAGCGCCTGCTATTCTTTGTTGTTTGATTCCTAGTTGTTGTAATTTGTTCAACGCTTCGTCACTGATTGAATCTGTTCCACCTGCGATTATTATTTTAGATGGATTAAGTCTTGTGATTTCTTGTAAAACTTCGTCCATTATCGAATCTTTTTCTACGAATAATGTTGGGGCGTTGATTCCTATTCCACGAGGAGATGCTGCTAGTGAATCTACCATTTTATTGCTTGATGTTAAGATTACCGTGTCTGCTTTTTTGAATAGTGTTTTGCTTAGTTCTACCGCTGTTAGTTGACGATTCCTTCCAGCTATTCTTGTTGGATTTGTTTTGTCAAATATTTCTTTTAGTGTGTCTGTGTCTTTGATGTCTTTTGCTGTTGGTTTTTCAGTAGTAGTTGTTGGGTTTGATGGATATGTTGGTGTTGTTGGTTGTGTTGAATCTTCTGGTTCTTTTGGTTCAACTGGTTTTTCTGGTTGCGTTGTATCTTTCTTTTCAACAACTACCGGAATTTCTACAATTCTCTTTGATCCATTTGCAAATATCAATTCCACTTTTGCTGTATATTTACCAGGTTTATTTGTATCGATTTTTGGTTCCGTTACATCTTTTACAGTTGCTTTTTCAGGTAAGTTTTTGATGTTATCTGTTACATCGATCTTTTCACCTTGTTTTACAACTTCTTTTTCGATGTCTTCTGCTTTTACTGCTGGAATTTCTTCAATTATTCCTGGTTTAAATTCGCCTTTGAAAATAACTTTTTGATTTTTCAATGATTTTTCATTGTTAAATCTCACATGTTCATAATTTTCAGTATACAAATTAACTACGACATGTTTTTTATCAGTTGATTCTGCATCTTTGAAAGCATCATCTGAAAGCTTCTTCAAGCTCTTTGGTAAGTTTGTTTCTTTAAGCAAACTAAATCTGAATGCAGAATCTCCGATTTCTTCGATTCCTTCTTCAAGAGTTAATTTCTTCAATCTCTTCCATTTAATATTGTGAGCGAAAGCTTGTCTTTCGATTTTTTTAACATTTCCAGGAATTGTCAATTCTTCAAGTTGATGTCCTGTAAATGCTCTATCCTTGATTTCTTCTACTGTTTTTGAAATAGTGAGTTGTTTTAATGGAGCTCCTTGGAAAGCCGATCCTTCAATAACTTTAACACCTTCTGGTATTACAAGTTTTTGAAGTTTGATGTTTCTGGAGAATGTTCCACCAGCAATTTTTTCCATATTTGGTGAAATTCTAAGTTCAGTAATTTGGTTCAAAGAGAATGCTCCTCCTTCGACTTTTGTTACTGAGTCTGGCAAGTAAACTTTTTCTAGTCTATTTCCATTGAATGCAGATCCGCCGATATATTCTAAAGTATCTGGCAATTCTACATTTTTGAAATTATTAACTCTAAATGCATAATTTTCGATTCTCTTAAGTTTCTTTGGCAATTCTAATGAAGTCATTCCATTAGCAGAACTTACAGTATCTGTACCGAATTTAACTCCTTCATCCTTAATTAAATCAAATGCAGATTCTGCAATAACTTCGATGTCCTTTCCATCTAAAGTAGTATCTGGTAGAACCAAATTTTTGTTGATTTTGAATTTAGTCTTACCACTTTTGCTAAATCCAGTAATAGCATTGTCCTTATAAGTGAAGTCTTCCTTCTTGTACAAAGCATTTTCATTGATAACCAATTTATCCAAAGCCTTATCCAAGTTTTCTTGTGCAGCCTTCACTTCATCAGCTGTTTTATTCAAATCAGCAAGAACTTCCTTTGCCTTGACAAGTTCTTCCTTCATAGAATTGAAGGATTCTTTTTCAAACATTTCTGGAATTAATTCTTCCGCTTTTTTAATGGAATCTCTGAGTTTTGATCTATCTGGAGCCGATTTCCTCAAATTACCTTCAGCTTCAATCAAATCATCAAGTGCTTTGTTCACTTGTTTTTGTGTTGATTTTTCATCTTTGAAGATAGCTTTTGCTTCTTCTAATACCTTATCAAATTCTACCAAGGCTTCTTTCTTGTAATCTTCTCTTACAATTGATTTAACAGCTTGTAGTTCTTTGAAAAGTTCACTTCTGTTTACATCTGTTACCAAAACCACTTTATGATGTTTGTTTTCTGGAATTATATACGTTGTAGATTTCAAATGATCTGGATTTCTTGTTTCAAGTCTTACAATACCTTTGTTTTCATATCCAGGATTGTCTTTGAAAACAAAATCTCTAAACTTAAATATAGAATAAGGAAGTTTCACAAGTGAAAGCTTGTTGTTTGCAAAACTATAGTTGTCTATTTGAATCATTTCTACATCATCAGAAATTTCAAGATTACTAATTTCATTGTTCATGAAAGATTCGCTGCCAGTTTTCCACACAGTGGATGGAATGGAAACTTCAGTAAGCTTATTGTTCTTAAATGCGTATGATTCAATAGATTTCAAACCTTCTTCAAATTTAACCTTAGTTAATCCTGAGTTTTGGAATGCAGAGTCTTTGATGATGAATTCTACATCAGATTTAGGGAAAATAACGCTATTAATCTTGATATCCTTGAACGAATTTTCCTTAATTCCTTCTACTTGCTTAACTTTTCCGTCAATAGTAACTTCCTTTGGAATAACCAAATCAGGATTCTTAGATAACTTAGCCTTCCCCTTTTCGGAAAAACCAGTAATTCCGAATCGGTAAGATTCTTCTTCCATCCTTCCCTTGTATTTGAATTGTCCATAAGTGAAATCTGAAGCAACAAATTTTGATTCATCTTCAGAAGGTTCTTCTGGTTGTCCTGCTTCTTCTTTAAAGCTTAGTTTTCCAACAACTTTAATTCTTCCTAGAATTTCGTCAATATCTCCCGCACTGTAACCTTCATCATTCAGATTTAGTGCAGATTTTACTTTTTCTTCATCATACAAGAATGAGTTTTCTAGTTTAACTACACCATTTGAATTAGTATCTACAGAATTCAATTTCCAATCTATTGGAAGCTCATACTTTTTACCTAATTCAGACATGTTTCTATAATCATTCTCAGCTATTAAAAGATTCAACAAAACTTTTTGTTTCAAAGTATTTGCCAATTCTTCCTTTGAAATTCCTTTTTGAACTTCTATAGTTCCAAAGTTAAGAGTAACTGGTTTTTCAGTTTTAAAAGCATTTGCTTTGATTAAAATTGGTCTTTCAAGTGGAATATCTACATTAGATTGTTCTGAACCAAAAGTGCCTCTGAGAATAGTTAGTTTTGTCTTGCCAGGTGCTATATTAAGTTTTACACTTTGTGAACTTGATTTAGTAATATTTCCAAAAGTGAATCTATCTAATAATTCTAAATTCGCCCCTAAAGTAAGCTCTCCTTCAAGCGCTTTGTCCCCCATAAAAATACTATGACCTATAGTTTTCAATGAATCTGGAAAATTAATTGTTTTAAGATTTTTATTAGCCATGAAAGCTTGATTATCAATTTTCTTAACTGTCGAAGGAAGCTTTATAGATGTGAACAAGTTGCCCATAAAAGCTTGTTCTCCTATTGTTTCAACACCTTCTGGAATAACAACTGAAGTAAGTTTCTTCCTTCCGAAAGCCCCTTTACCAATAGTTGTTACAGTTTTTCCATTGATTTTTTCTGGAATAACTACATCAGCTGCTGTACCCTTGTACTTTATAATAGTACCGGTACTTGTATCAAAATTGAAATCATTTTCTGCAGTAACTTCTTGTTTTTGTGGCACGTCACTTGCGTATATGTTTACAGGAGCAAATCCTATAACCATAGCAAAAATAAGTATCCACGAAACTATCCTTTTGTTTTTCATATTATCCTCCTTTTATTTTGATATGTTCTTGTGAACAGGATTTACTTTGTCTATTTTTCAATAAATCCTCACTTTTTTATATACCCTTTTGTAAATTATGTAAACTTTTCAAGCTGAATTATGCAGAAAATCCGGATAAAATTCCTTTTTTATTCAATTTTTGAAATATTTCGCATAAAAAACCCTTGATAAATCATTAAATTTATGAATGGATATTTTTCAAATGGGTATATTATTAAATAAGAAATATTAATAGGAGGAGACTATGGACGATAAGAAACAAGATTTTAAACAAAATCTCAAAAGTTATGTATCAGATGAAGAGATTGCTCATTCTGACAATTACTTCGAAGCAAAGCCTGTAGAAGATGTGGATGATGTGAATAATGTTTCAGATGCACCTCAGTCACAAGAATCTACAAAATCTACGGATGATGTATTTGAAGAAATCAACCAAAAATACACTCAAAAAGAAAGAAAAGAAGACAACGAAGAATACGAGAACTACAAGCAAAACGATTCACCAGATTGGTATTTGAAATGTGTAAAATTCATCAATCAATATTCCAAGAAAATCTACGATTTTTACGCATCGACAAAGCACGGAATTATTTATTCATTTTTAACATCAGGATTGATCGCTGCGTTGACTAGCGCTATGTGGGCTAGTGTTACAACAAAGGGCTCTCTTGGAGAATTGACGAAAGTTTTCCACACACCTACAATTTCAATTATTACTTTGATTACGGTGCCTCTAATCAACTACGTGATGACAAGATTAATCTACATGTTTACGAAAAGTTATATGAGACCAACTCCACCTGCTTGCACAAGAGATGTCAAGGGCGGTGTGTTCTCGATAATCAATGGTCTATTCATGTTTATACTTACGCCATTAGGATTTCTCGGTAGCATAATTGGTTGCTTCACAGGAATGTTGGCTTACTCTGCAACTTTCCTAGATTTATATTTGGAAAAGGACAGTTTCAAGGTTGGTTTGAAATCATTCATCGCACAAATCGTAATCAGAATTATCGTATTCATCTTGGAAATTCTATTGGTAACATTGATTGGATTACTAATCTACAATTCATTTTCAAATATGCTTAGATAAAATTTTACCCGATCCCTGTTGAGGTCGGGTTTTTGTGTGATCATTTCTTCGTTAATACAATCATTTCAAATTTTCTTGATTCGTTAACATTTATTGAATGCTTTGTTGTACTGGGTTATAATAAATGTATAAATTAAGAGGAGTTTTTATGGAAAAATTTTATGGTGAAGTGTTTTCACGTTTACAAAATCATATCAAAACAATAGAAAAGAAACAGGGAGCGTGGATGTTCACGTTGATTATTTCGGGAGTAATTAGTTTACTATCATTTATGTTGTGGATGAGGATTAGTCCTCCGAATTCATCGAAAGATTTCTTGAATTTGTCGCTTCCATTGTCGTATTTTTCGAAGACTGTCATGTCGCCTTTTTCATGTGTGTTGAGTTTTTGGGTTGCGACAAGTTTTTTGAAAAAAGATATGGCAGAAAAGATATCGAACTCAGAGTTTTTGGCGAAGGCTAGCGTGTACACTTTGGTTACAATTGTCTTGGCTTCTGTGTTTAACACGAGAATTCCAGTTGTTAGCGTGATTGTAAATGTCATATCGGGGTTTGTGTACAGCGTTGTGATGTACGACAAATTCAAACCCGAATTTTTGAACAAGTCGACGATTACGGCTGCAATTGTAAAGATTATCGTGAGTGCGATTGGTTTTCTGATGGGTACAACTTTGTTGTTTTTCATCATTTTGAATTAGTTTTAATTAGTTGTGATGTAGTTATGAATTAAAAGGAGTGTTTTATGAAAAAATTGGTGGCGTTGATGCTAGCTTGTATGTTGAGTTTGCCTGTGGTGAGCGTTGCAGACAAGGATAGCACAAATGATAGAATTTCTGAAAAGATAGAAGCTAGTGCAAATGATACCGCACACAAATCTGATGCGGATACAAATAGCAAAAAGACGGATGCAAAAGACAAACAAGCTGGTGCAAAGGATCAAAAATCTGATGCAAAAAATACGTCAAATAAAAAAGATTCTTCCGAGAAGAAAAAAAACGAGAAAAAACAAGACCAAATCACCACTAACGAAGATGGTGTGTTCAAAAATGTTATTCACCAAAGATTCCAAGGTGAAAACAGGGCGAAGACTGCAGTGAATGTGCAACGTCATTACTTTGCGAATACGAACAAGGTAATTCTTGTCAATGACAACGCATATCCCGATGCAATCAGTGCAACTAACGTGTCTATTGGCAAATACCCACTTTTGTACACTGGCAAAAATTCATTATCCATCGAGACCAAATCTGCGCTTGACAAGATGTTCTTGGATGAGATTTATCTAATGGGTGGCGTAAACACTATCAGCAAAAAAGTTGAGAATAGTTTGAAAAGAAATTTCCCACACGCAAAAATAACTAGAATTATGGGAAGTAATCGCTACGATACATCAGCTCAATCTGCGAGAACACGAGCAAAAACCACTAACTTGATATTTGCCGCAGGGACAAATTATGCAGATGCATTGTATGCAACAAGCCTTGCAGCGCACCAAAATGCACCGATACTACTTGTAAGTAATGATGGCATTAACCAATCTACTGCAAATTTCATCAAATCATTGAGAAATATCCACAACGTGACAATCGTCGGTGGAGAAATATCTGTAAATCAATCGGTGAAAAACCAAATCGAAGCCTTGACTAGAAAACCTGTCACAAGACTTTCTGGTGTGGACCGCTACGAATCTAGCGTTGAAGTCGCTAAGAGGGTTAACGCAAATCCAGCAGAAGTCATCACTACAAGCGGTGAAGTGTTCGCTGATGCACTCGTGTCATCGACAGTTGCACAAAAAATCAAAGCGCCAATCTTACTTGTGAAAAAAGACGTGCTACCACTTTCAGTCAGAGAATATTTGAAAAAAACCGACTCGATCTACAAATTGACTACAATCGGAGGATACAACACAGTTACCAAGAATAATTACTCTACACAAGTAATATTGATATCAGGGCTTGACATCGACAAACCACTTGTCGACAAACAAGGAAAAGGCATAATCAAAGCCTTCACAAAAGATTACAAGAAATACTACGTACTTCCAAACAACAAATACTACAGTGCAATCAAAGAATACGACAAATTGTTCGTTTACTTGAGAGATGCATTGGCAGAAGATTACAGACCATTGGAATAGCGTTAAAATTAAAAGAGGACATGTCCTCTTTTTTTGATGGATAATTTATCATAACAAGTGCAACATAAAATAACTCATAGCTAATCAGCTGTGTTAATATGTAAGTGACCAAACAAAACATATTAAAAGGAGCGATTAACTAT
>NZ_WKZE01000013.1:0-27692 GCF_009678315.1 Finegoldia sp. BIOML-A2 | reverse complement strand
AAAAAATCTTACCACAAAATCAGGTATCAAAGTGACGAATTATGTAAAGAAAATAAGCTTTCAGTCATTGATGAATACTATGAAGCTTACAAAAGAAAATATAAAACTGCTGGTAAATCTTGGTACGAATATGACCTAAACAAGAAAGGAAATTCTTGGAAGTCTAAACTGCAATTTGATATAGATAGAATGATTAATAAGTCTAAATCGTGGGAAGAGTTCTTAGAAAATATGAAGTCTCTTGATTATGAAATTAAGTTTGGTAAACATATTGCTTTTCGTCATAAAGATAAGCAAAGATTTACAAGAGCAAAGACTATCGGAGAAGATTATACTGAGGGAAAACTCAAAGAAAGAATAGATTTAGCAATTAAAAATAAAGCTAATCCTATTAAAAAGCGTGTAGGAAATGTCATTGATATATCTACTAATGAAAAAGCTCAGTCCTCTAAAGGCTATGAAGTTTGGGCAAGAAAACACAATATCAAAACAATGGCAGATTCAATAATAATATTAAGAGAACAAGGCATTAATTCCATTACCCAACTCGATGATCTGATCAAAAAATCTGCTGATGATAGACAAGACTTATTAGATAAAATAAAGAAAATTGAAAGTGAAATGAAGAGTTTATCCCAAGATATGGAAAATATAAATACTATAAATAAGTATCGTGAAATCTATAAATACCATAAGAAAAATCCTGATGATAAACAATTTGCAGAAGAATATTATAGTGAACTTTCCGTCTACAAAATAGCTGCTAAAGAAATTTTAGAAAACTATAAAAAACTACCAAACACAAAAGAAATACTAGCAAACCTCGATAAATTGCAAGAAAAAAAGAACACCCTTATGCAAGAGTATTCTTTGAATAAAGAACAATTTTCTGACCTTGTTCAATATAGGAAAAACTATGAGAATTATTATGGAAAGGAAGTGGAGAGGTAAAAAGATATAATCGGATAAAAGACTGTGTAAAATTTTGTGTATAGAAACCTCCTCTTTAATTTAATTATAACATTAGCTATAAGTTATTTTCTATTACTTGATATATCACTTTAAATGAGCAAAAAAATAAAGGCAGTCCGAAGACTGCCGATATTTACCTCTCTGCACCTTTGCTATGGTCTTTCTTGTTTGATTTAGTTTTATCGTCTGTCTTAAAGCTTTTTATTTGCCCTAATATGGACTTTTTATCTTTATCTTGACTCTTTACTTGTTCTTTTGCTTTTAAGAGCTTAGAAGACAAAATACGGACATTCTTATGTTCCTTTCCGTTGTTATCAATGCTTGTTTTTACTTGACCAAATATTTTAACAAAATCTCCTTGTTTTAGGTTTTCTAAATCTTTTGTCTTATCTCCATAGGCTGAACAATTCGTATAAATTTTATTTCCATCGTCATCTTTTGAAACAATTGAAAAGTTGCTTACTTTGAACTTTTCTCCATTAGCATTTTCTCGTTCAAGATTTTCTACTTTTCCAGCTATATTGCCCACGAGATTTATGAGGTCGTCTTTTTCTTCAAGTTCGTTGGAATTTTCAACAATCTTACCTTGTTCTTTCATATCATCAATCATATAGTCAAAGTCATCACTTAGTAAACCTGTTGTGTTATTGTTCATATATAAAACATAGACATCTTCAAGTGCCTTTTCATCATTAACGCCTTTTTCTATGCTTACAAGTGCTTTTATAAAATCCTTGTAATTATCATTCATCATTTCTTCTAAGTTTTCTCTAATATCTTTGTATTCCATAATTTCCTCCTTGTACTAAATAAGGAGAGCCTTACGCTCTCCTTTATCGTTCTTGTCCTTTTTCACTTTTTTCTTGGTTTTTATCTTTTTCTTCTTCTGATTTGAATTTTGATATTTGTCCCAATATTGATGGTTTCTCTTCCCTTGCGTGAAGATTATCCTCTACATCATAAGTTGATTCAAAGTAATCACTATCTTTAAAATCATTGTCATACCTATCTGGTATTCCGTCATTATCAAGATCTTTTGCAAGTGGATCATAGAAGTTTCCATCATCATCTATTTCTAAGCCTAAAGCTTGTTTTAAATCTTCTTCATCTACTGATACCAGATCGTCAAAACTTGACATCTTTATGGCTTCAGTCATATCTTTAAGAGCTTGTGAATTAGATATATCTTCTTCTACAAAAGATTCTGTTCTAATAGCTACATTATCTACATACTGAGTCCATGTTTTTTCTTCCAAATTTACCTCATATTGAATCGAATGCTTACCATCAGGTGTTTCTGTATAGGCAAGTCCTATATGACTTAAATCAGGGTATAGTTTGTCGAAGTCTTCATAGCTATTAGATTCTGAAAACTCATAATTAGAATAATCGACTATCGCCCTCTTTAAATCTTCTAATAGTGGTGATTGGTTTTCTAATTCTTCTACTTCTCCCATATCTAAAAGTTTATTAATTTCAGATAGTCTTAGTGTCTTATCCCTTAACTCATCTGCTTTTTCAAATGGTTTAGTTAATTCTACTTTGGCATTTTCTAAAGATTCTTTATAGTTTTCAAGGTTTTGATTTAATCTTTCAAGTCTTGCAGGCATTTTTTCAATTGCATTATCAAGTCTTGTTATATTGCCATCAGTAGAGTTTGAAAACTCTCCGAAGTATTCTGCTTTTCCCAGAAGTTTAAAAGTGTGGGTATTTGTCATAAAGTTATATGAAACTTGTAAGTCTAAATTTCTATATTTACCAATAACCTTGCTATCATTTATCTTTACCTTTTTTATTTCTTCTAATAGCTTCTCTCCAGCTTCTTTCTTATCTAAAATTTTATTTCCACCAAGACTGATTGAAGTAAATTTGCTATCTCCTTCTCCTAATTTCTCAACACTTGCAATATCTTCTTTAACTGCTTGTATTTCCATTTCAGTTTTTAAAATACTTTGAGGATAAATTTTATTTACCTTATCTTCAAGCTTGTATTTATTAGACTTATAGTTTGCTTCAAGCATTTTTAATTTTGTAACTTCGTTATCTAAATCCATTTTTTCTTTTATTAAAGGATTACCAGTAGCTAAAGCTTTAATTTCTGAGTATGATAGACTTGCTTCATCGACATCTTCTGCAACTCTTACTGGAGTTTTTGATGTCATAATTTGAGAAATGAATTTTTGCTTATTCTCTATCGTCTGCCACAAATAAGAATCAAATGTATTCTCTGTTACATATCTAAAGATATTTACCTTATCATTTTCATTACCCTGACGAACAATTCTACCACTTCTTTGCTCTAGGTCAGACGGTCTCCAAGGGACGTCTAAATCGTGTAAAGCTATTAGTTTATTTTGTACATTTGTACCTGCTCCCATTTTTTGTGTAGAGCCTAATAATACTCTTACTTCTCCTCTTCTTACCTTGGAGAATAGTTCATCTTTTTGTTTGTCTGTATCTGCTTCGTGGATAAAGGCTATTTCTTCTTTAGGTATTCCCATATTCACTAGCTTATTTCTAATATCATCATAAATATTAAATTCTCCATCTCCTTTTGGTGTGGACATATCCGAAAATACTAATTGAGTCGATGAATCTTCTTTTGTCTTATCCCAGATTGAAAAGATATTTTTAACACATACATTTACCTTTGAATTAGGATCATCTGGAAGTAATGGATTTATTAATCTTTGGTCAAGGGCAAGTTTTTTACCATCATTTGTAATCTTTAGCATGTTATCTTCTGTTGGTTCGACTTGGTTGTTTCTAACTGCGTCTGCTCTTTCTGAAATAGCTTCTAATATTTCTTTTTGTTCCTCAGTAGGTTTTGTTTTAATAACTTCAAAATTTGCTTCTGGCACTGGCAAATTTAACATATCTGAAGTCTTTATATCTGCTACTTCTTTAAACATGCTCATCAGTTCTGGCAAGTTATAAAACTTTGAAAATCTTGTCTTTTGCCTATATCCAGTGCCTTCTGGAGATAATTCAAATGTGTTTTCTGTTTCTCCAAAAGTAGAAGCCCAGGCATCAAAATGTTCTAATCCTCTTGTTTTTAAATCGTCATATTGAAGGTATCTTTGCATTGTATAAAGCTCTGTCATTGAATTTGATATTGGTGTACCAGTAGCAAATACAACTCCCTTACCATCTGTCATTTCATCCATATACCTACATTTCATATACATATCCGAAGACTTAAAGGCTTCACTCTGACCGATACCCGCAACATTTCTCATCTTTGTATGCAAAAATAGGTTTTTGTAATTATGAGCTTCGTCTATAAATAACTTATCTACTCCTAGCTCTTCAAAGGTTATTACATCATCTTTTTTAAAATCATCATTTAGTTTTTCCAGTCTTACCAAAAGCTTCTTCTTTGTCTTTTCCAGTTGTTTTACTGTGAAATTTTCCCCTCTATTTCTTTTATTCTCATCAATAAAGGAAACTATATCGTCTATTTGGTCTTGTATATGTCTAACTTGGTATTCCTTAGACATTGGTATTTTTTCAAATTGAGAGTGTCCTATGATGACTGCGTCATATTCTCCTGTTGCAATCCTTCCAATAAATCTTTTTCTATTTTTCGGTTGAAAGTCTTTTTTATCGGCCACCATAATGTTTGCTGACGGATATAATTGCATAAACTCCCTACCAATTTGAGTAGTTAGATGGTTAGGAACTACAAATAATGATTTACTTGCAAGTCCTAACTTTTTAGATTCCATAGCAGAAGCTACCATTTCAAAAGTTTTTCCTGCTCCTACTACATGGGCAAGTAGTGTATTTCCACCATAAAGAGTTCTTGCTATGGCGTTTTTTTGATGCTCTCGAAGTCTGATTTCTGTATTCATTCCATCAAAAGTTAAGTTAGAACCATCAAATTCTCTATTTCTAATTGAGTTAAATTTTTCATTATAAATTTTTTCTAACCTATATCTTCTATCAGGATCTTCAAATATCCAATTCTTAAATTCTTCTTTAATCAGTTCTTGCTTCTGACTTGCAAGCATAGTTTCTTTTTTGTTTAATACAGAAGTCTTAGACCCATCATCATTTATTACTTGATCAAATACCTTTGTATCTTTTAGATTAAGAGCATTTTCAATTAGCTTATAGGCATTTACCCTACTTGTACCATAAGTCATGTTAGCAAGGTCATTAGTCGAGTCAACACTTTTACCTTCAATATTCCATTCACTTGTATGTGGCGAAAACCTAACATTTATATTCCACCTATCATAACCTGGCGTTTTTAAAAGATTAAAAGTAAAGTCTTCTATATCTTTTTGAGGTATCCAAGTTGCTCCTAACCTTACATTTATATCAGAAGCAGTGAGTTCTTCAGGCATAACTTCTTGTAATTTTTCTCTTTGATATTTGAGCTTGCCTAACTCGTTTAATAATGTATCTTTCTTTTCAGAAGGTGCTAAATCTATTACATTTTCAATTTCTCCTATATATGAATTGAGATAACCAATCTTTTCTCTAATATTGCCACTTAGATACTCATCAGCCGATACATATGAAAAGTGAAAGGGATCGTCATTATTAAAGTTTTCAAAGGGCATTCTGTTATTTATTAGGTCTGTGTCCTTAATATCTAAAAAAATCTCGCCCTCAAGCTCACCAATTAAAGTATCGCTATCTTTATTAGTGATAGATTCCATATATTCAAAATCTACATATCCTTTTTGTGAAACTGATAAAACTAAAGCTTCAAGAGAAGTATCTACATGGTCTACTACCTTTGCCTTTGTTATTGTTCTTTTTGAGAATATATCACTCTTAGCTTTGAAATTATCCTCATCATCAAGTATTTCTATTGATGAAACCAAAGAAAAGTTTGAGTCTTCCTTTAAGGCTCTAGTGTTTGATAAGGAATTAATAAAGCCATGTTTCTTTGAAAAGTTATCATAGACCTCATTTAACTTTGCTTGTGACTCTTCTATTTCTTCGTCTGAAAAATCGTCCTTTTGCTTTTCTATTACATCTTTTAAAGCATTCATTACATCAAGATAATCTTTTATCTTTTCTTTATTTTTATCTGATATATTCTGCTTAATTAATACTGAGTTTTCTCTTAGGTAGACTTCTTCATCAATGATGGTATAGGAAAAATTCTTAACATCATCTGTTGCTGGAAGACTTAATTCTTCATCTTCCAATAGCTCGACTTCTTCATATTTTGAATTTGAAGATATTTCCTTACTTGCAAGATCCATTAAATCCTTTAGATTTTCGTCTTCTTTTTCATCACAAGTAATTGTATTTCCAAATCTTCCAGATACTTCTTTCATATCCCCTAATACCATTTGAGGATTATCTACAAAGTATTTATTATAGGTCAAACCCTTTTTATCAGTTGATAGGTGTATCCAATCATCATCTCTTTCTATAACTGAATCTCTCTTCTTTAAGAAAATAATATCTGAAGTAACTTCTGTACCAGCAAGTCCTTTAAATGTTGTATTAGGTAGCCTCATAGCTCCTAAAAATTCACATCTTGCATTAATATATTTTCTAACAGATTCATCTTTTTTATCCATAGTTCCAGATGAAGTTATGAAGGCGATAATTCCTCCATTTCTTACCTTATCTATTGACTTTGCAAAAAAATAATCGTGAATCAGAAAGTTATTTCTGTTATATTCACGATCGTTAACTTTAAAATCTCCAAAGGGAACATTTCCTATTACCAAGTCAAAGAAATTATTTGAGAAGTTTGTTTCTTCAAAGCCTTTAATTTGAATGTTAGCTTCAGGATAAAGTTCTCTTGCTATTCTTCCGCTTAGACTATCTTTTTCTACTCCATAGACTTTAGAGCCTTGTATTTCACTTGGCATATTACCAATGAAATTACCTACTCCTGCAGATGGTTCAAGGATGTTCCCAGTCTTAAAACCCATATCTGTTAGGGTCTTATATATTCCATCCATTACCTCTCTAGGTGTATAAAATGATGTAAGAGTGGACTCTTTAGCATTCAAATACTCTTCATTTGTTAGATTTTCTTTTAAAATATTTCTTGCTTCAAGCCATTGTCCTCCCTTTTCTTCATCAAAGACATCGGCAAGACCACCCCAGCCTAGATAATCAGCAAGATAGGCTTGTTCATATTCTCTTGGACTCCTATTTTCATTTTCAAGTCTTTTTAGCATTTTAATAGCTTTTATATTTTTATCTAGCTTTTCTGATGGTGTAAGGTATTCTGAGTAGATATGATTTTTCAAGTCATAATTTCTAGCAAAACTTAGCTTTTCCTTATTAGGTTCATAGCCTAGATTTTTTAAATCCTCTTTACCCCTCAATAAGTTTTCGGCTGCTTCCCTTGGGACATCATACCTATCCATCATTTGGTCAATTTCGGGATTGTAGTTATCAATAAAGCTTTCTTGTTCTACTTGTCTTTCAATTTGATTTTCATGCTCAGGTAATTTGTATATCTCATAATTTCCACTATCTAAAAGGTCATCAATCTTTCTACTTTCTTCAAATGTTTCGCCCTTATATAAAGAAAATTCTTCTCCATTAACTTCTACTTTAGTTTCTGTTTCAATTAAGTTAATTCCACGAAAAGCATTCTCATTTTCTAAAATAAATTCTTTTCCAACTTTTACTGCTAGTTTTTCTGATGTTTGACTTAGATTTTCAAAGATTTCTTCAAGGTATGAATCGTTTCTATATGGAATTACTTCCGAACCCCTAATCATACCTCCCATATATTCCATATTATCTCTGATAGTTACAGTTTTAAGTCCTCCACTTAGTTCATCAAAATCTGTAATAGTAAAGTCTTTATACTTATATCTAACCTGATCACCTATCTTAAACTTAGGCTCTATCTTTTCCTTAACTTCTTCTTGTAATGATTTTTCCTCACTTAATGCAACTTGTTCTTCTAAATATGAAAATTCACGCTCATTTACTTCTTCACCATCACCAAGGTCAATCCTATAATGCTCGACAACTTCGCCGTCTACATAGTGGTCAAAATAGAATTTGAAATATCCGATATAATCATCAGTCATTTCTCTAAATTCATTTTCTCCAAGAGTTTGATTATGGTATTTAACATCAATATCCTTTTGTCTTAGGACATTTATTAATTCTTTGGTTACTATCTGCGCACTATAATCGGGAACTAATTCGTGGTTTTCATTAAATTCTACAATCCAGTAATCTTTTCTGTTTTCAGTGGTTTTGCTATCAAAAAAAGAAGCTTCATCAGCTTCCTTTTCTTGGCTTATTTCATTTTCTAAGCTTCTACGTATTCCTTGATTGCCATTTTCTTCACTGTTGCCATCAAGTTGTTCATCTGTCCTTGATATTCCTCTGGATTCTCTCTCATCATCTTCTCTGTCAATCCTTGTGCTTTCATCATCTTGACTTTCTCTCTCTTGATAAAGTCCACTGCCTGATTCTGAATTTCTTTCAGATGGTTCAAAAGTGTTTTCTCCTCGTACATTTCCTGAAGTTTCTTCCAGTTCTCCATGTCCTCGCTCCCTACTAGGTAAGACAGTCTTAGAACTGCGTATGTCGGATTCGGATATCTCTCCATAAATTCCAGATCCTTCTCCATCATGTCCAAGGTTTTCTCTTCGATCTTCATCGCTATTTCCTCTGTCGCTTCCATCTGTGAAAACTCGTCCATCTCTACTTCTTGACCTATCATCTCGTCTATATAAATCATCTTGACCTCCTCTATCTTCATTTATATTTTCTATATCTCTATTATAGTCGCCACCAGCCCTTTCTGTCAGCAGCCTAGCTCGATCCATTTCCTTAGATTTTTCTATTGTTCTATCTATAATATCTTCACTAACCCTTGATATTACAAGACCTATCTGCTCTAAAGAAATTGTATTAATCCTAGAAAAATTATTTTTTAAATTTTCCATATCCATAGGGTAGGCTGTATTAAACCTATTAGCTACCGCATAGGATATTGAGTCCCTCATAAACTTTTCAAAACTAAGTCTATCCTCTATATCTATCCTTAAATCAGCAAGAGCCAAGTTAATATATTCATCTCCATAAATTCGACTCAAAGAAAATATATTTTCATTGAGTGAATCACTAGCTTCAAATGAAGAATTATTTATTATTTCTTTTAAAGCCTCGTTATGGTTTTCGTGGTCAAATTGCCATAAGCTAACCTCATTAATATTCCTATCCATTGATGTGGTCTGACTAATATCAAAAATATATGAAACTTTTTTGTTTATATCACTTCCAACTAAAATTGGAATGCCCTTTTGACCTCTCATAACAACTCTGCCAAAATATTTTTTCCACATTTCAAAAGTCGCACAAGCTCTAGCTTCAGGTTCTTTGTTATATATACTTAGTTGGCTAGAAAAATCATATTTTTGATTGTTACCTACAACCTTTAAGAGTTTTAAATATTCTTTTTCATCTTGTAACACTTCATATTTTATAGCTTCTTGTATATTCTTAAAATCATTTACTTGCATTTTATACCTCCATTCTATGAATTTCTTTTATAATAGCCATTAAAATATCGACCACAATAGAATTGCCGGCCTGCTTATATAGTTTACTTGAAGTGCAATTTTTTCTTCTTGGATGTGCTTCTTCTAGTTTGTTAATATCACTGTCATCAAAACCCATTAGTCTTAAACATTCTCTTTCTGTTAAATACCTATACTGACCATTTCCAATATCTATTATTCCAGAATTAGGTACTCTCATCTGTTTTGTAGAAATAGTATAAGAAAAATCTTTAATCACTTTTAGTCGCCCTCTAAAACTGTTATCTATACCTTTATTTAAAAATTTCAGCATATAAGGTTGGGTCATTGTATAAAGTTCACTTACATCCTTTTCAAAAAATTCACTTAGTGGTCTTGTTTCTTTCCTCTCCAATTTATTAAAAGAAAAGTTATTTGCTCCAAGACATGAAACAACAAATATCCTCTCCCTTTTTTGAGGTATCCCAAAGTCCATTGCATTTAAGATTTTATACTTGCTTTCATATCCTAGGCTCTCTAGCTCTTTTAGATAAATAAAAAAGGAGTCCCTCATATTTCTATCAAGGACTCCCTTTACATTTTCCCAAATTATCCATTTAGGTTTGTCTTTCATTTCTTTAATTATTCTAATTGTTTCAAATAGTAAGCTTGATCTAGTTCCTGAATTCTTTGCTCCTCCCTGCTTTTTTCCTATTCTTGAAAAGTCTTGGCAAGGACTTCCATGCATAACTAAGTCTATCTTCTCATTAGGAGCTTTATATCCTACTACTGATTTTGCTTTATAATCTTCTCCATAAAGTGCGTTGTATGATTTAACACAAGCCTTATCTATTTCTACATAATCAACAACTTCATAAGGTATCTTTAAATTAATAAAAGCCTTTCTAATAGCACCTATGCCGCCGAAAAGCTCTAATATTTTTACCTTATTCATTTAGATTATTCTTGTACCTATCTACAAGCTCCTTTATACTATCTTCTATTTCTCTTAAAAAGTCTTCTTTATCAACTTCGCCAGAGCTAATCTTTGCAAGTTTCATTTCCCATTCAGATGTTGTTTCTGCTGATTTAAACTTATCCTCTACAATCGATACAAGTCTATTGCCTTTTTCTGTTACAAGTAGATTTTTCTTATCTCTTCTTATAAGATCCTTATGGATAAGATTTTCGATAATTCCTGCTCTTGTAGCTGGTGTTCCTAAGCCTTTTCTTTCTACTTCTATAGCTTTATCCAAAGATTCTACTCCTGCATTCTCCATAGTCTTTAAAAGTGTATCTTCATTATAATGACTTGGGGCTTTGGTGAATTTCTCCGATATATTTTTAGAAGTTAGCTTAATTTTATCTCCAGTCTTTATATCTGGTAATTCATTTTTTTGTTTTTCTTTTCCATAGCTCTTTAGATACTTGGTATAACCTTCATCGATTATAGTCTTGCCACTTGCATTGAAGTTAAATTTATCATATTCATATCTGATTTTTCTACTAGATTCCTTTAAGTTATCCGAACATGAAGCAAGTAATTTATCCTTAATTAGATTATAGATTTTACTTTCTTTATCAGTTAAATCTTTGGCTTTTCCAATACCTGATATAGTAGGAATAATTGCATAGTGGTCTGTAACTTTAGATGAATTAAAAATAGACTTAAAGTTTGATTCATTGATTTTAAAATCTTCTTCAAGTCCTTCCAATAATTCTTTCATAGTAGTAACCATATCATCGGTTAAATACCTACTATCTGTTCTTGGGTATGTGATTAGCTTTTTTTCATACAAAGCTTGTGCCAGGTTTAAAGTGTCATTTGCTGAATATCCAAAATATTTATTTGCTTCTCTTTGTAAGGTCGTGAGATCATAAGGCTTATCTGGTTTTGTGCTTATTTCTTTATCTTCTACCTCTGTAATAACTATTTCATCTTCTAGCAGATTTAATAGTTGCTCTGCAACTTCAATTCTATCAATCCTATCCGATACAAGTTTCAATCCTTTATAAGATAGATCAACTGTATAATATTTTTTCTTCTTAAATAGGTTTATTTCACTATCCCTTTTAGCTATTAAATATAGGGTTGGGGTTTGTACTCTACCAACAGAATATGTTTCCTTGTAAATGCAAGAATAAAGCCTACTTAAATTCATTCCTACCAGCCAATCTGCAATAGCTCTTGCACTTGCCGATCTATATAAGTCTTCAAAGTTTTCCCCTTCTTTAAGATTTCTAAAGCCATCCTCAATAGCTTTGTTTTCCATTGAAGATATCCAAAGTCTTTTAATCTTCTTCTTACATTTAGCTTGATTATATACAAGTCTAAAAATAAGTTCTCCCTCTCTACCAGCATCACAAGCATTTATAACTGTGTCGATGTTCTTATCATTTAAAAGTTTTTTCAAAATTCCATATTGTTTTTTAGTGCTTTTAGATACTTCATAAATATATTCTTCTGGAATTATTGGAAGATTTTCTATTGACCATTTCTTCCATTTTTCATCGTGTCTTTCTGGACTTGCCATTTGAATTAAATGACCGACACACCATGAAACAATGTATCCACCTCCCTCATAATATCCGTTTTTTCTTGTTCTTGCTCCAATTACTTTTGCAATTGTAACTGCTACACTAGGCTTTTCTGCTATTACTAACTTCATTAATACCTCCATAAATAAAAAAAGAGCGAAAGATTTCTCTCTCGCTCAAAGTTTTTCTCCCGAATATTATATTTTTTTCGGAAGAATTCGATTTACTTATTAATTTCTTTTTCTATTTCTTGAAGAACTTTTATAATCTCTTCAAAGTTTGGATATTCTCCATATATCATTTCTGACATAGCCTTATAATCTTTTTCTATTTCAGAAAATCGGTATTTTCTTGGGACTAATTTTAATCTACCATCTAATGCTTCTTCATACCTTGCCCACTTCCTAGGATAAAACTTCATTTTGAATTCAGTTACTTTCTTTAATAACTCCTTATCCTCTAAGGCTCTGTCTTTGAAATCTGAATTTGCTATTTTATATAAGTCATAAAAGTGTCTTGCATACCTATGTGGCATAGGAGAAGATTCTGGTCTATTTGCTTCGTGGTGTAAAATTGTTGCTTTTTCCCAAAAAGTTCTCTCTGCTGATACTGTTCTTATATTAGTTTTTTCTTTAAAAACATTTGGATAGGCTTCTCCAATTATTGGCAGGATTTCCACTTCAATTGCAGGTGTCCATGCTGCAAGACTTCCTATTTCGAGTCTTATATTTTGTGTCAAATAATTAGATTCAAAGATTTTAGGATATTTACATAGAATTGTTTGTGGATCAAGAGTATCAATCATAAATTCAAAGTCCATGTCCTTGAAATCTTGTTCTAATACTTTTAATAATTCATCTCTTAAAAAGATTTCAGTCTTTTCATTGACTTCTTTGTTGAATTTATCCTGTTTAGTATTTGATCTTTCTAACCAAGGTTCTTTTTCTTCGTAACCTAATACTCGCCAATCTAAGATTAGATCTATATCTTCAGAAAATCTTTCTATAAGTCCAAAGCATTTTGAAAGTGATGTTCCTCCTTTAAAGGTAAAATATTCCCTCCATTTGTTTTCATTAAATAGATAATCTAAGATAAAAGTAACCCAATAGTCTTTTTCAATGACTGCTTCAGATATATTTTTCTTTCTGGCTGTATTTACTATTAAAACTCTTAAGTCTTCTTTGTCTTCTATATAAAACTTATTCATTTTTGCCCTCACAAATTTCCCTTATTACTTCATATACCCATGCAGGAACTGATTTTGATTCGTTCATTAAGTCTATTCTTTCTTTTTCACTTAAGTTTTCTCTTATTTTTTGTATAACTTCGCTGGTTATATTTTCTTTACCTAAAGACTTAATTGCTTGAATAACTGTTGCAGTCTTTAGGGACATATTAGCAATCTCTCCTGGATTTACTTTTTTAAATTCTAAAACCGTATCCCCAATTTTATATTCTTTATATCTTCCACTAGATATATATTTATAGTGAGTTGGAACTTGTGTTGAAAGTCCTAATAAGTTTAAGGCTGTACTATTATATGGTGCAATATTCCAATTGTATTTTCTTGCTATGGCAAGTGCTAACTCGTGAATTGATACTGCTTCGTACTCTCCGATTAATTCACTGTATATTGGATTATAATAGAATCCATTAATTACTCTTTTTATTTTATTTTCACTAACTAGTTGATTTAAAGTTCTACGAACAGTTTCATTTCCTGCTATATCTAAGAAATCATTGTTTATAAAAACTTTTCTGCTATCAAAATCATTAATTCTATTTTTTATTTGATCTAAATAGGAATTCATTTTGCACCACCTTTCTCCCGAATATTGTATCATATTCGGGAGAAATAATCAATTTAGATTAAATTTTCATATCCTTATAATAGTTCATCGTCATCATCATCTAGTGATTCTTCATTACTTTCTTCATTGTCAGATTCATCTTCTGACTCACTAATATAATCTTCATCATCTTCTTCAAAGTCTTCCAACATTTTATCTTCCTTAGCTTTAACTACCTTAAAATAATATCCTGCTCCTACTACTCCTCCAATTACAAGTGCAACAATTAGAAATGAACCTATCCCGCTTTTCTTTTCTTCTTTTACTGGAACAGTCTTAGGTTCTTCTTTTTTTACTTCTTCTTTCTTAGGCTCTTCAACCTTTATAGTATTTTTATCTTCTGATTCAATCATATTAAGTAGGTCTTGCTCTCCTACTTCTGTTAATAATCTTACATTATCTTGATTTGATGAGTGATCCACTATTAGGTGCATAGTTTTTCCACTTTTAGTTTGAAATGTTAAAAATTGTCTTACATCTACTGGATTTTCTTTATCTTTTTCTGTATCTCCACTTGGTGTAATATCTTTTCCATTCCTATCTACATTTTCAATTACTGAACCTCTTGCCTTATTTTCTTGTGTCGCAAGATTATTTACTGCCTTTGTATTACCACCTTTTACAAGTGGGGTTTTCTTAGGAGGATTATTTGAAGGCTTGTTTGCTTCACTTGTATTTCCTGGTATTCTTGGAACATCTTGATAAGGAATTTCTTCTTTTGATGGTGTAAAAACATCATCTTTCAACATTTTTTCAAATTCTTCTTTTTGTGGTTCATAGATTGATTCATTTTGACTTTCTATTTGCCCTTCATTTGTCATCGCAAATGTAGCTTTTGGTACTGTAAATGTAAAAAGGAGTAACGCTATGGCTACTCCTCGTTTAATACTCTTATTCATTTTTCTATCCTTTCTTATTTTACATTTTTAAATACATAGACTGCTTTTCTAGCATTGTCCCATTCTATTGTTTGGTTTTTGCCATCTTTAATATCTCCATGACTAGCTCCGAAAGCTTTGGCAATATTTGAAATTGAAGCATGAATTCTTCCGTTTATAATCACTGGCTTAACATCTGAATTGTAGACCTTTCCATCTGAGTCTTTCATAACACCAGTATCAATATTTAGTCTTAATGTCTTTTTAGCTAAGATATTATTCTCTTTATTTGAGAAAATAGCTTCACGAGTAGAGTTGTCATACTCAACATTAAAGCCTAAAGTATAAGCAATATATCTTACTGGAATCATAGTTCTTCCTTGATCTACATAAGTTTTTACATCCATATAGACAGTTGTCTTACCATCTTTATTGATAATGTTATAAAAGTTTTTGTCTACTTGGAAAACTGCAAATTCTTTTTCATCTTTAACTTGTTTTTCACCTTGTTGTTCCTCTTGCTTTTTCATCTTATTAAGATCAAATTGATTTAGTATATTCTTGTCATCAGCTTTCAAAAGTTCGTCCCACTTCTTATCTTGAGATTTCTTATCTTCTTTCTTCTCTTTGTTTTCTTTTTGGAGTTTTAGAAGTTCATCTAATTTTTTAGATAAGTCTTGATTTAGATTTTTATCTTTTTCATCTTTAGCTTGTTTTTCAAGTTCTTCTTTATCTTTTTTATTTGCTTCCTCGATTAACTTCTTGGCTTCTTCAATTTTCTTATCTAATTCTTCTTTTAGCTTTTTAATTTCTTCTTCAGAAGCTTTTTGTTTTTCTTCTAGTTCTTTAATTTTTTCTTCTAATTCCTTTTTAGTATTTTCAGAAGATTCTTTTAAACTATCAATAGCCTTTTGAAGCTCTTCAATCTTCTTAAAGCATTCTGACTTAGAATTTTCTGTTTCTTTCTTTTTATTCTCTAATTCTTTTATCTTATTATCTTTTTCATCAAGAGCTTTTTCTAAGTCCTTAATTTTATTATCTTTATCCTCGATTTCTTTAGTCTTTTTTGCAAGTTCTCTTTCTAAAGACTCAAGATTTTCTTGCATTTCTTTGATTTTATTTTCGTTTTTATCGGTCTTTTCTTTCTCAGCTTCTAACTCCCATTTTGTAGATGAATAATCTTCTTTTAGTTTTGCATTTTCATCTTGCAATCTTTTTAATTCATCTTTAAGCTGAGTAATTTCTGCTATTAGTTCATCATTATTAGAATTTTTAAGATCCTCAATTTCTTTATTCAATTGAGCAATCTTATTATCTTTATTTCTAATTTCTTCTTCTAACTTAGACTTTTCTTGTTTTAGTTTCTCTCCATTATCTTTGCAAGATTCTAGCTTTTCCTTTAATTCATCTATCTTTGATTGGTCTTTTTGTTTCTTTTCATTTAAGTCTTTTATTTGATCTTCTAAATCATTAATATTACTTATAGAACTTTCTATCACTTTTTTACTACCATCTGTATCATCTGCTTTAGCTAGTACATTAGTAGTTGAAGTTGATGTTAAAACTAATAAAAGAGCCATAAAAAAGGCTCTTAATCTTTTCGCGTTAAATTTCTTCATTATGAATGTTCTCCTTTTCTTTTAATTTTTCTTCTCTTTTTCTATCATTGATTTTCTCCATTAATTCTTCCAAGCTAATATTGTTCCTCCTAAGAGTTACAATTATTTCTTCATTTTCAACTTGTATTTCTTCATCGCAAATTTCCTTGTATTTTGCATTTAAATCTTTCAATTTCTCTTCTATTTTTTTCTTTTTGTTTCTAATACTTATAAGTTTTCTGTTCACATAATATCTCCCTTCTATCTTGGTCTTCCAAAACCATAAAAATGTGATTTCCAATATTTTGAATTTATTGATGTGTATTGAATTGGATCTCCTGCGTGAATCATCATTCCGTTACCTGCGTATATTCCTACATGAGATATTGGAGTTCCACTGTTATATGTTGAGTGGAAAAATATAATATCTCCAGGTTGAGCTTCACTTGGACTTACTGGATTACAATAGTCTTTGTATATTCTCCATGCAGTTGTTCTTGGCATACTCTTTACACCAGACTTTGTAAATGACCAACATACAAATCCTGAGCAGTCAAAGTTAGATGGTCCACTTGCTCCAAACACATATCTTTTGCCTATATGTTTTTCTGCTTCATTAAATAAGGCTTTGGCAGTAGCTGAATCAAAAGCAAGACCAGGATTTCCAAAGTTTGGATTATCTACTATTTCTCCTAAGTCCCCATTACCTGATCCAAAAACATCACCCATATTCCCCTTAGCTTCAAGAAGAGCTTCATAATGAACTACATTGTCTGGATAATCTCTAAATATTTCTCTAACAACTTCATCCATTTCTTTTTTCTTTAAAGTTACAATTAACTTTTTATATCCGTACTCTTCTTTTTCATAGCTAGTATAAGGATTGCCACGACTATCATATCTAGTTCTTGCTACTGTTCTTGTTCTAATTTCAATTTCTTCCTTAAAATCAAGCTTATACATCTCATCGAAAAGCTCTTTTAAAATTCCTTTTACTTCAGATGCTGATTTTACTTCTCCACATCTTGAAGTTATATAGGATAAAAGTTCATGGGTATTATGACCAATTTCTCCTTCTTTATTTATAATATATTCGTCATATCCAGGATGACTTGTCTTTACACTTTCGATTTGTGATTGTAGGTCATACTCCATTGCTGAAAATTCTTGATTAACTTCACTTAGAACTGTATCTTGTGATAGGTATGTTGTTGTCATTACTGAGTTAACAGAGTTACTTAGTCCACTCATACCAACACTTCCACCACCAATCATTATTGATAGCATAAGACCTAGTCCTATTACTAGAAATAGAACCATCTTGCTTTTTCTAACAATCAGCTCTTTAGAAGCCTTACCTAGACTTAAAATAGCTTTTTTAACTCTATCTACAAGTCTTGTTTCGTGCTTTTTAGCTATCATGCTCTTCATTTGCTTTCTCTGGTAAAACTTCTTAAATCTATTTTTCTTTATATAGGCATCTGATTTTTTTAAATCTTCCAAGCCACTTTTAAACTCCAACTTGCTTTTTCTCTTTTTTATTTTCTTATCAAGTTTAGATAGCTTTTTTAAGGACTTTTTCTTTTTATCTAGCTTATACTTCCTTATTCCATGCTGGAGTTTAGAGCTTACATTAGCGGCCTTTTCTCCAGATTCTACACCTGTATTGTCAGATCCTGAACTTAGATAATCTCTCACTAACTCTGAAGACTTAGCTCCAGATAATAAAACCCCAGAAGATAGACTTCCTTTAGTTTTGTTTTTTAAGATATTATCCTTTAGCTTACTTTTAGACTTTTCAAGCTCTCCAATCTTTTTGTCTGAGATAAAATCTTTAACATCTTGTGCCTTCTTAGAATCTTTCGTTGTACCTTTCTTAGATTCATTTTTTAAGTCATCGATTTTCTTTCGAGTGAATTTATCACTTTCATAATTTTTTCTTTTGTAGTAAGTATTCTTTTTATTAACTTTCTTTTGTTCTGAAGGTTTAAGGCTTGTTTCCTTTTCATCTTTTATAAATTCAGACTTATTGTCTTTAATCTCAGAATTATCACAAGTTTTTTCTGTATGAACTTGGCTTAGCTTACTCTCTTTATCTATTTCTTTAGAAATTTTTTCCTTATCTCTAAACTTCTTTTCTTGATAAAGCTTCTGCTTTTGCTTTTTATCGATATTAGTATTACTTTCGTTCTTACTTACTTCATCTTTAACAAGCTTATCTTTTCTATATACTCTCTTGCTTTTCTTTGCTTCAATAGGTTTATCTTCACTTGTCTGGATTCGCTTAGACTCTTTCTCGTTGATTTTGTCTTGGAATTTATCCTTACTATGGATAAGTTTATCCTCATAATTTTTGAGAACTTGTCTTTTACTTGATGGCTTCTTATTGTTTATTGATTGAGCCTTAGCTGAAATATCATCTGTTGTTAATTTATTAGAATTAATATTTCTACTGTTTTCACTATCAAAATTTACCTTTTTGATATCTACATCTAAATCTTCATCAAGTTTAATGCTTTCATCTGTCCTTATTTCAAGATTAGCTTGTTTTGTTTCTCCAGCCTTATCCTTATTTTCTAAAACCTCTTTTCTAATTCTTTCCTTGTTTTTAGACTTCTGAAAATCTTTTAGTTTATCTTGTTTTTGATCTTTAGATAATACATTCTCATGGAAAAGTTTAGATTCTTTTTCTGATATTTTATCTCCGAACCTATCCTTAGTCTTAATTATCTTATTGGTATAATCATCTGAATGAACAAGTTTACTATCCATATTTTTTTCAGGATCATCCCTATTTCGTATAATTTTCTTTTGAAAATCTTTTTTTAGTTTTTTATCCATATCACACCTACTTAGTTTCTTCTGGTTTTGTTGTCATTAGCTTATATAACATGGTGTCTTTAGGGAATTTATCTATAAATGGAACAATAGTATTTCCAAAGAATAATAGTCCCTCACCTGCGTTTGAATTAGTAATATAGTTTAACTGATAAGGCGATATTTTTAATTTCTTAGCAAGAATATCTCTATCTCCAGATGCTTGATTTAACATTAGAACAAAGTCTGTATTATCAAAGATATTTTCAATTTCCTGACTTGTTAAAAGGTCTTTTACGTTTTGAGTTATACCTGTTGGAATACCACCCCATTTTCTAAATCTTTTCCAGATTTCTACTGAATATGAAGCAGTTTGTGGGTCTTTTAATAAAAGGTGGAACTCATCTATATAATATCTTGTAGACTTGCTCCCTCTATTTAAGGAAACCTTGTTCCAAACCTGGTCTTGAATTACAAGCATACCTATTTTTTTAAGTTGTGTTCCTAGCTCTTTTATATCAAAACAGAGGAGTTGCCTATTTAAATCAACATTTGACCTATTATTAAATACATTAAGACTTCCCTTAACATAAATTTCCATTTCTGTTGCGAGCTTCCTACCAACTCCCTCTTCTTGAGATAGGAGCATATCGTATAAATCTCCTAATATAGGCATATTTTCTGGTTTGGGGTCTTCAAAATATTTTTGATATATCTTTGGTAAGCACCTATCTATAACAGATTTTTCTGCGGCAGTAAGACCAGATCCTCCTACTACAAGTTCAAGCATAGACATTATGAAGTTTGCCTTATCCTTTAAAGGTGCATCCCCATCTCCATAGTTCATATTAATATCTAATGGATTTAGGTAGTCCTTTGACTTTGCCGAAACTTTAATAACTTCTCCATTAAACTGTTTTACAAGGTTTGAATACTCGCCTTCAGGATCACAAATAATTACATCATCATCTGTGACAAGAATTGCATTTGCCATCTCTCTCTTTGCTGAGAAAGATTTACCAGAACCTGGTGTACCTAATATTAATCCGTTAGGGTTCTTTAGTTTCTTCCTATCTGCCATAATCAAGTTTTGGCTAAGGGCATTTAATCCATAGTACAAAGAATTTGCCGAATCAATAAATAGCTCTTCTGTTGTAAAAGGCATAAATACTGCCGTTGAAGATGAAGTTAAAAATCTTTTTATTTCGACTTGATTAACTCCTAGAGGTAAGACAGAAACAAGTCCTTGCTCTTGTTGGTGAGATAATCTTTTTACCTGACAATTATGTCTGTTAGCAATTGATGAGATTTGAGCAATAGTATTTTCTAATTTTTGATTAGTCCTAGCAAAATTCATCATTGCTATGGTAACTACAAAGAGCCTTTCATCTCTATTTTGTAAGTCAGATAACATGGACTTAACATCAGCCCCAAAAGTATTTATATCTGAAGGAATAATATCCATATCATATCCAGCACGAACTGCTTTCTTTTGTTCTTCAATTTTCATTCTGTCCAGGTCTGTGTTTTTTCTCTTAATGAGTTTAATAGCTTCTGCTTGTTCAACTACATCTATATGAAAAGCTACATAAATATTGTCATCAATATCTAAAAACTCAGATAACATTCTGTCTGATAACTCACTTGCAAGTATTTGAAAATGGCTTACTGCTCCAATGAATTTCCCAAATTTAAAATTATTTGCTGGTGCAAAATTAAAGATCTTGGGAGTTATATGTGATTTTGTAGACTCTTTCTTCTTCAAATCTTTATATGAAAAATCAAAGTTCTTGTCTGGATTTAACATATCGTGAACAAGTCTTAGTCTTTCTTCACCATAAAGACTTTCTGCTCTTACTCCCATAGATTTAAAGTTAGATAAAATATCCACTTCAAGTCTATTTAACTTTGCCCTTGCTTGCTCTAGGTTATCGGCTTCTGTTGTAAAGGTTATATACTTCATCTTTTTAAGTCCGTTATTGCCTTTTGCAAGTTGAAGCTTTAACATCTCCCTAAACTCTTTTCTTACATCGTCATAGAAATCTCCCTTGTCAGCAATTTTAATTGCATCTTGTAGGTCTTTATTTCTTCCTAATTGATTTACATATGAAAGTTCAATGTGGACACTTGGATCAAAAGAATTTAAAAAGTTGGCAAATTGGTTAAAGATTAAATCTCTATCTTCTTCCAATGCCAACTGGTAATTTATATCTTGAAATGAAATTGTCTTTGAATAATTTTTTTCATCTAACTGGCAAATGCCCTCTGGTAACATTCTTATATAGGGAATTGTATCCTCAACAGTAAATCTCTTTTCCTCTTTCTTTAAAAGTACACTTAGAAGACTATTTGTTGGATCTTTCTTTGTTTTTAGCCTTCTTACTTCCTTTCTGTCTTTTTTTAATTGTTTTTCCCTTAGATTTAAGTCGCTGATTTGCTTTTTTCTTTGCTTCAAGGTATGCCTCCTTTCTTATTCTCTTAGTTGGTTGATAAAACTTATGAAGATAGAAAAATCTAAAATATTTTTCAAAGGTTAAGGTGTCTTTTTCATATAAGGTTATAAAAAAGATTGGCAGGGTTACTATTAACATTACAATAATTGAAACATCATTAGGTAGATATTTCTTCATAAATAAATAGGTTGGTATGCCAATTAGTCCTGCCACCGAAAAACCTATAAGTTGTCTTTTAGTTAAGTTAAAGGCAACCTTTGTTTTAATCTTGTCCAAATCTTTTGGTATTGGTACATACGCCATTTTATTCTCCCTCTACTTCTTCTTTGGAAAGTTCAAGTATATGGTCATAATTAGATGTTGTTTCTTCTTCTAGGTAGCTAATTCTTTCTTCTAATTCTTCTTGTTTTTCTTCATTTCTATCATTGTATTCTCCTTGATACATAACAAATTCATTGTGACATCTTCCAAGTCTATTTATTCTTTTCTTTAAGTTTCTAATCTCTTCATTTCTTTTTTTCTCTTTTAAGATTTCATAAGTTCCTCCCAATAAAATTCCAAGTCCTAATAAAGCACAATTTTTCTTTTTTAACATTTATTCCTCCTAGTGCGTATTCATAATACTTTTTGCAACTGTCCCACTCTTAAACATCATAAGTCCAAGTAGTAGAGCATATCCTAATATACTAAACAAGCTTGCGTGAATATCTGTAACCTGTACCGTTCTTATTAAAACGGTGTAGATACCTAAACATACCATCAAAAACAAACCTTGTAGTCCCAAGGCAAAAAGTCCCTTGATATAATTTGTTCCAATCTGACCCCATTCTTTATTTCCCATAGTAGCAAATGGTATAGATGATACTGATGAGTAGACATATATTTCAAACATACGCCCATATACTATTAAGGTAACAGTTAAAGATATACATTGAATTGCAATCCTCACTAGGCTTGTTTCAACTAATATCATTAAAAGCTCACCTATTTCTTTTTCTTTTAATGTATCAACCATTGCAACTATCTGATCTCCTGAAACAGTGGCAGAAGTAGTGATTACCCCTGCCGCTTTGTTTACAAGATTTTGTGCCACATCAAAGACTGCCATTGAAAATTCAAAGGCATGGCTTGCAAGGTAGACTGCTATAAACATCTTTATAATGTATTTGAAAAACTCAAAAGTATCTGTATCGTGCATATTATTCTTTTGCATAACCATATTTATGAGTTCAATACATAAAACTGCTGTTATGATAAGACCTGCTATTGGAACAATCACATTATCATTAATGTTTTTTATGAAGTTATATACTTCTCCATTCCAACCCATTGGTGTTTTCCCAACATCAGTTGCAATAACTCCTACCTTGTCATTTATATCTAAGAACATGGACTCAAGATTTGCTTTGATACCTCCGAGTAGCATATCCTTAAAAAATTCAGTTAGCTTGTCAAAGATACCAAACATAGATTTTCTCCTAATTTAAAACATTTGCAAGTAGTGGAATTAATTTAATACCGATTAGTACAATTCCTCCACCAGCCATAAGCTGCTTAATACCTTGAGATTTAGCACCAGATAGTGATAGGTAATCCTTTGATGTTATCTCCGGATTTTCCCCCACTTCACACCGTGCATGCGACTTTCACCGCACACGGCGTTCCATCACAAGAAAGATTTTCACGTTTTAACTAAGACTTACACACTTCGTAACAAATTATTTTTTTCTCTAAATTAGTGGCAGTTCTGCCATTTTTCTAAGCTTATTACATTTCTCAATCTGCTTGACTGTTAACCCAAGCTCTTTTATATATTTTTGGATTGTATCTACTTTTGTTGCATGGATGAGTATATGAACTGCTTCTGTAACAAGAATTAAGTTGCTGTAACTATCTGTACCGCCTTGTTCAAGCGGTATCTTGTGATGGCAATGTATGTCGTTTGGTATAAGTTTTACACCTGTTACTCCACATCTGCCATATTGAGCTGCAAAGAGCGAGATTCTGTTGTCTGCAAACTCTATGCTTTTATCAAGCACAGGATGTCTCATCAACCAAACAAGTGTATCTACATCAATTTGCAGATTTTTATGAATAAAAGCTCTGCCCTTTACAGTGTATTTATTTACAACCTTTTTCTTGTGTTTTGCGTCCTTTGTCCTAATATATCCAACTGGAATTAGTGGATGTCCATTAAGGAAGCGAAGCTGTTTACTTTTTCCATATTTTTCTTTGATAAATCCTTTGTTTAGCGTTCCACTGGTTTTAATATCAAGTCTGTTGTTCATCTGCTTTTTAATGTGAAAGGCTATTTTAGCAAAGTCCAAACTTACATTTGTTGCTATTTGGTAGTAATTATGCAAGCCTGAAACAGTGGCATTATACTTGGCTATTGCTTTGTACTGTTCCTTTTTGTTTGCAGGTCTTTTTATATCCGCAACACATTTAGAAATATCTTCTTTTGCATTTTTCAGTGCCTTATCACTTATATGCGACTGTACAACAAACTTTTTACCTTTTGGTTTAACCTTCAGCTTGAAGCCTAAAAACTCTGAATACCTTTGTTTTAGATTTGTTATTTTAGATTTTTCTTCACTCACATTTAGTTTTAATCGGTCTTGCAACCATTTTGTAACTGCCTGATAGGTTCTTTTTGCATCGTAGTAATTACGGCAAAATATCTTAAAATCATCAGCATATCTTACAATGTAAATTTCCTTGAGCTTACTTGACCTTAAAGCTCTATAGGTATGGCTTTTTATTTCCGTTCCTTTGCTATTAGTCTTTTGTTTATATGGATAATGCGTTGGCATTGTTGCCCATTGAGATGAAACCCACCAGTCCAACTCATTTAGTACTATATTAGATAGCAATGGGGATAAAATACCTCCTTGAGGTGTACCCTTTGTAGGTATAATTGTTTCACCATTTGGCATTACAATATTAGCCTTTAACATTTCCTTGATAATGCAAATTAGCTTTTTATCTCTTATTCCTAAGTGCCATATTTGTTTTATGAGTTTTGAATGACATACATTGTCGAAAAATCCTTGTATATCAATGTCGACAACATAATGTAAGTGCTGTATCTGCATTAGCCTTGCACATTCTGCAATAGCGTGTTCTGTATTCCTATTAGGTCTAAACCCATAGGAACTGTCATGAAACTTGGCTTCACATATCGGCTCTAATATTTGCAAGATACATTGTTGTACAATTCTATCTACAATAGTTGGTATTCCTAAAGGTCTAATTTTCCCATTAGGCTTTCGCATTTCCACTCTCTTTACAGGGCGTGGCTTATACCAATGAAACTGTTTTTGTATGAGAGAAATATATTCTTCTTCATTTAGCCTTGATAGATGTTTTATTGTTCTGCCATCTACCCCAGCCGTATGACTTCCTTTGTTCCCTTTTATACTACGATAGGCAAGTTTAATATTTTCTCTTGAAGTTATCAACTCCATTAAATTTGAAAATACTTTATTATTACCGCTATCTTCATATAAATCATCAAGGACTTTTTGCAAGTCATAGTATTCCGTATAACGGATTTTGCTTTGCTTCAGTGTTTGTTTCGAAGTGGACACAGTCACCATCTCCTTTCGGATTTGATTTTCTTTGTCATACTCGAAGCTGTGTTTATCTTAATTTCAGTTCTTGTTCTTTCTTGTGACTAGTGGCTATCCCTCCACGAGCTTATTATTCTCGCTTCATAGGTACTATGCCACCACTTTCACCAAGATAAAAAATAGTTATATGATCTTTTTCTTATCATTTTCCCATTTAACACTTCATTAGCATTAGACTGCTTCCATGTTCTTGGTTTACCACGTTCCAACAATCCTATCATTGAATACGTTTAGGTTCTTCCTCTAAGCCTGTGTTTAGCTCTCGCCTTATCGCCTGTAACGATATATGGACTTTCATAACAACCATTCTTACTAATCCACAAACACACCATCTTTGATGGTAATTGCCGTTAGACAAATTCAAACGTCTAGACTTGTACATTCGGAAGTGCGTCAGTGTTTTGGTATACACATTCTCACCATGCGTATTCGACACCCGGCATATAAGTAGCACCATTTACCTCTAAACAGGTTTCGTATAACTATATAGCTATTTACGGCTACTCTCTGCCGACTTCACCGAGCTTTTGACAATAAATTAGTCTAATATTTATTGCCAATCGGAGTATCAGTGTAGGCATTTTAGGACGTTACTCCATCATTCTACCTATTAGATTGTTAGTTCTCCTAAGTTTCGGACTTTTAGTCCTTCGACTTAGTGCATAAGCTTTTCACTTATGAACGTGTCGCACGGTTATCATTACCATAACCTTCCATTAAGTTAATAACTCCCCATGCTCCTAAACCTGCACCAATTGCAGTTACAAGTGTCTTTAAAACTCCAACTCCAGCTGTAAAAAATTCCATATTATTCCTCCTCATTTTCTTTCTTATTTTCTATTTTGTTTAGTGATTTAACTATAAAATTCTTGTAGACCTTATCTCCTTTTTTATTTTCTTTGAAATATCCAAAGACATGGATTAGATCTCCTTTTTCAAAATCTTTTACAATTTCTACCTTTTCTCCATATACTGAGCAATTTGTATATTCTTTGCCCTTTCCATATTTTTTAACAAGAGCAAAATTTGCTACTTGAACACTTTCTCCATCTTTTTCAAATTCTGAAAATTCAGCTTCCTTAACTAAATTTGCATTAATATTTATCATTTCTCTGTCCATTAATTTCTTCTCCTTAATCTATAAATTTCAATTAAAAAAGCGACTGAACTTATATTTCAATCGCTAAATGTCTAATATCTTAAATTGTTTAAGTGGGACTTCTTATCCTTACCATTTTTACCTCCAAATTTTGAGTATAAAAAAAGACGATAGAGTTTTTAATTTCTATCGCCTATTAATGCCTTGTTTCTAGTCTTCTAAAATCGATACTTCAAGGTCTATCGCTTTAAATGTAACAGTTATTCCTACTTCGTCCTTTACTGTTTTTTCAAATATCTCAGCTATATCATATGGGGACATATCATATATATTTTCATACCATTCATTGCTTTCATCGTACATTGTCTCACATATTGCTTCAATATAATTTTTCTTATCCATTGTGAGTTCTGTATCAATTTCCATAATAAACTGCTCACCATTTATATTTAATATAATTAAAGATGATTTTCTATTTTCATACATTTTGCTTTCTCCATAAACTCAAATTTTTAGCCTATTTATTTTATAATTTGATTTTAACTTTACCTTATCTCTATTTGTTAGATACTCTTCCACATCAAACAAGTTTTTCTTATCATAATCTTCCAACAACTTGTAATTCTTATGCTTTGTAATATCAAATTTATCTGACAAGAAAGGTCTTACTCCTCTTAGTTGGTATATGCACTTTCCACCATCCATTACAGTTATTTCATCTTGGCTCATAAGTTCCTTGCCAGTTTTTTGGTAATTTAGTCCAAAAGATTTTTGATTTGATCTTGTTTCTGATGTGTTATATAGGTCTATGGTTTCTTTTCCTAAGGTTTCTGATAATTCTTTTACTGTTGTTTTTTCTTTTCCTCCTAGAAAAAGTGTAGAGTCGCAGTTACCAACTATTGTATCTGCATGGTCTTTATAGATTGCTTTTAATTGAGATTGTGCTTGTAATATTATGCTTGCTGATATTTCTCTTGAACGAATTGTCGCTATTAGTTTCTCAAATTTTGGAATTAAGCCTATATTTGCAAACTCATCAAGTAGACACCTAACATGAACTGGAAGTCTTCCACCATATACATCATCTGCCTTATCACATAGTAGATTAAATAATTGAGAATACATTATTGAAACTACAAAATTAAATGTATCATCTGTATCTGATATTATTACGAACAAGGCAGTTTTCCTATCTCCAATTTTATCGAGTTCTAATTCGTCTTCGCTCATTAGTTCTCTAAGCTCTCTTATATCAAAAGGTGCAAGCCTTGCTCCACAAGATATTAGAATTGACTTGGCAGTTTTGACCTGAACCCGTAAACACGGAATAATTTAATAATATTTTAAGCGGAATGTAATCTGTACATAACAGGGGACATTC
>NZ_WKZE01000012.1:0-39405 GCF_009678315.1 Finegoldia sp. BIOML-A2 | reverse complement strand
TTTTGTACTATATTTTGTCATGAAAAAACTGACCTCCTCTAAGTTGATTTTGGGTCCAACTTTTTGGGGTCAGTTCAATTTTATGGTTATGCTAAATTTACTATTTGGTTTGCATCAATAAATTGTATTTTATATCCCACAATTTTTGTGACAAATCGACGTGGAACAAATGAGGATGTTCAAATCTTTTTACTTCTTCCCATTGCTCAGCAATTTGTTCATTTTTTCTTTCGATTATTTTATCTAATGTTGGAAGCTCGTACACCAATTCTCCCTTATCAAATACTCTAACCAATAATTCTTTTGTTGTGAAGTTGGTTAATGTTTTTCTCTTCCAAGTGTGAATAGGGTGGAAGATTTCCAAATCTTTTGATTCGTCGATTTTTTCATCGTGAAGAGTTATCAAATCGGCTTCTGCTTTGCCGCTACTCTTGTCGTAAATTCTGTAAACTGTTTTGAATGCAGGAGTTGTGATTTTTTCGATATTTTCACTGATTTTAATTTTAGGAATGATTTCTCCGTTAGGTTTTTCAACTGCACATAATTTGTACACGCCACCTAAAACTGGATCTGATTTTGCAGTTATTAATCTTTCACCAACGCCAAATCCATCTAGTTTTGCTCCTTGTTCAATCAAATCAGAAATTGTGTATTCATCAAGTGAATTACTTGCCATGATTTGACAGTTTTCATATCCAGCATCATCCAACATTTTACGGGCTTGTTTTGACAAATAAGCAAGGTCACCACTGTCAATTCTGATGGACATATTTTTAATTCCACGAGGTTTCAAAACTTCGTCGAAAACTTTTATCGCATTTGGAACACCGGATTTTAAAACGTTGTAAGTGTCCACTAAAAGTGAGCAAGAATTTGGGAAAATTTCGGCGTATTTTTTGAAAGCTTCGTATTCTGAATCAAACATCATAATCCATGAGTGAGCCATTGTACCAAAAGCAGGAACATCGTAAGTGATATCTGTTAAAGTATTGCTTGTAGCAGTAGCGCCACCTATGAAAGCTGCTCTTGCACCGAGCACTGTAGCATCCACACCTTGCGCACGTCTTGCGCCAAATTCCATAACAACTCTTCCTTCAGCTGCATGAACAATTCTATTCGTTTTAGTTGCAATCAATGATTGATGATTGATTGATAAAAGCGCGAAAGTTTCTATCAATTGCGCTTGTGGAGCAGGTCCACGAACTATCATCAAAGGTTCGTTAGGAAATGCAACTGAACCTTCAGGCATTGCCCACACATCGCATTCAAATTTGAAATTTGTAAGATAATCTAAGAATTTTTCGCTGAACATATTCTTGCTTTTAAAATATTCGATGTCTTTTTCGTCAAACTTCAAATTTTGAATATATTTAACCACTTCTTCTAATCCCGCAACGATAACAAATCCTCCGTTGTCTGGAATTCTTCTAAAATACAAATCAAAATAAGCATATTCATCTTCCATATTGTTTTCCAAATATCCATTCATCATTGTAAATTCGTAGAAATCAGATAACATGCTTAAATTTTCATAATTTTTCCAATCCATAATCTGCCTCCATATTTTATTATGAATATTATAATCCAAATCCAAATCTTTGACAAAGTATTTTAAATATTATATAATAACCATACCACCAGTAGGGGGGTAGAAAGGAGAAAAATGGAAGAAGTAAAATTAAAAATACAAGGCATGAGCTGTGAATCATGTGCGGCTAGAATAGAAAAAGTTTTAAGTAAATACGAATATATCGAAGCAGTTAATGTGAACTTGCTTCAAGAATACGCATATTTGAAATTAAAAGAAGGATACGATATAGAAACTATCGTAGGCAAAATAAAAAAAGCAGGGTATGATGTTCCGGTAAAGACATCGAAGTTTGACATCGAAGGAATGAGCTGTCAGTCATGTGCATCTAGAATTGAAAAAGTTTTGAACAAAAATAATTTCAAAGATGTTAGCGTGAATTTGTTGCAAAACTCACTTACAGTAAGTTTTTATGAAGGATACAAGACCAATTCTGATGTAAAAAGATTAGTTGACAAAGCAGGATATTCTGCAGAAATAAAAACAGACAATAAAATAGCTAACGAAAAAAATATAACTGAATACGAAAAATTGAAACGTGATTTTATAATTTCTGCGATTTTTTCAATTCCTTTATTTTCAGCGATGTTTTTTCACATGGCAGGAGTTCATACGATTTTAAATAACGGATATTTTCAATGGGCGTTGGCAACTGTGGTTCAATTCTACATCGGAAGAAGATATTATGTGAATGCATACAAATCATTAAGAGGTGGAGGAGCAAACATGGATGTTCTAATAGCATTGGGAACAAGTGCTGCCTACTTCTACTCGATTTATCATGTATTAATAGGATCTGACCAATTGTATTTTGAATCGTCTGCTGTTGTTATCACTTTGATTTTACTCGGAAAAGTTTTCGAAAAAAGAGCGAAGACTAGAACTACTGATGCTATAAGTAAATTAATGGGACTTCAAGCGAAAAAAGCTAACGTAATAAAAAATGGTAAAACTATCGAAACTGATATTGAAGATGTAATGGTTGGAGATAAAATTCTTGTAAAACCAGGAGAGAAAATCGCTGTTGATGGAATTATAATTGAAGGAAGCTCATCGATTGATGAATCGATGATTACTGGGGAATCAATGCCAGTGAAAAAACAAGTCGGAGATGAATGTATTGGTTCTACGATCAATAAAAATGGATCATTTGTGTTTGAAGCGAAAAAAATTGGTGAAGATACAGTTCTAAGTCAAATCGTGAAATTAGTGGAAGATGCACAATCCAACAAAGCGCCAATTCAAAGACTAGCAGACAAGATTTCATCTGTTTTTGTACCCATTGTTATTGTAATCGCTGTGATTACATTCGCCATCACTTATTTTGTGACAAAACAATTCGACAGAGCGTTGTTAAATTCAGTTTCAGTTCTTGTAATAGCGTGCCCTTGTTCATTGGGACTTGCAACTCCTACAGCTATTATGGTAGGAAGCGGCAAAGGCGCAGAGCTTGGAATTCTAATAAAAAGTGCTGAAGTTTTAGAAACTGCAAACAAAATAGATGCAGTTATTTTGGACAAAACAGGAACAATAACAAATGGTAAACCGGAAGTTGTAGATTACCAATCAAAAGATACAGAATTCTTAAAAATCGTATCCTCAATTGAAAAAAACTCAGAGCACCCACTTGCAGATGCTATAGTTAAAGAATATGAAAAAAATAGTTCGGAGTTCTTTAAAGTTGAAGATTTCGATTCGATTACTGGTAAAGGACTTTCAGCTAAAATAAATAATGACAATTACTATATTGGCAATGAAAAATTGATGAGAGATAATAATATTAATGTCAATGTAGATATTCAAAAATATCAATCTCAAGGAAATACAGTTGTGCTTGTTGGAAAGAACGATGAATTTTACGGATATATTTTGATTGCAGATAAAATAAAAGAATCCTCACCAGAAGCTGTTTCAAGATTAAAAGACAATAATATAGATGTATATATGATAACTGGTGATAGCGAAAATACTGCAAAACATATCGCAGAGAAAGCTAACATCGACCATGTGATAGCAGAATGTTTGCCAAAAGACAAATCAGATAAAGTGTTGGATTTGAAAAATCAAGGCAAAAAAGTAGGAATGGTTGGAGATGGAATAAACGATGCTCCAGCACTTGCAACAAGTGATGTTGGATTTTCTATTGGAACTGGTACTGATGTTGCGATTGAGGCGAGTGACATCACAATTATAAATGGCGATTTAAATAAAGTTAATACTGCGATAAGATTAAGTCACAGAGTAATAAAAACAATAAAACAAAATTTGTTCTGGGCGTTTTTCTACAATGTTATTGGTATTCCGATTGCTGCATTTGGATTTTTGAATCCAATGATAGCAGGTGCTGCAATGGCGTTCAGTTCGGTAACCGTAGTTACAAATTCGTTAAGAATTAAAAATTTTAAGGAGGAAAAATAATGAAAAAAGAATTTGAAGTATTGGATATGGTGTGCAATCATTGCGTGGAATCAGTGACAAAAGCTTGTAAATCAGTCGATGGAGTTACAGATGTAAATGTTTCATTAGAAGACAAAAAAGCCGTAGTTGAAGGCGATTTTAATGATGATGACATCATCAAAGCTATTGATGAAATAGGATTTGAGGCTACTGTGAAATAATGACAGAACACAAACAAAAAGCCCTCAAAAAAATCAAAACTGTTCGTGGACAACTCGATGCGATTGTAAATATGATTGAAGAGGACAGATACTGTGTGGATATTTCCACTCAGATTTTGAGTTGTATTGGTCAATTGAAAAAAGCGAACATCGACATTTTAAATGGACATATGAGAACATGTGTTAAGCATGCAATAGAAAATGATAATGCAGATGAAAAAATTGAAGAAGTAATCAACATTATTGACAAATATATCAAATAATGAAGACTTCCCCAGCAAATGAAAATTTGTAAGGGGAAGTTTTTTGTTTTTTAATTTAGTGATTAGTATCGTTTGCAAAAATGTAAATTGGGTATATATAGAATAAGAAAATAAGAAATTATTTCTTAATTCATAAACAGGAGGAATTTTATGAAACTTAATTATGTAACAAAAGATATCAAATTGACTGATGATTTGAAACAAATGGCAGAATCTAAATTACACAAGTTAGATAAATATTTCCATGACGAACAACAAGCTCGTGTAGTATTCAAAAAAGAAAAAGATAAAGCGAGAGTTGAAGTCACTATGATTTTAGATAAAGGAGTTGTTTTAAGGGCGGAAGAATCCAACGAAGATATTAAAACAGCTATCGACAAAGTTGAAGACGCGTTAGCAAGACAAATAAGAAAACATAAAACAAAATTACAAAAGAGATTTACAGAAAGTAATTCAATAAGATTTGAAGCTGTTGAAGAAAACAACGACAAAGAAATCCCAACAGGTGCTATCGTTAAGACAAAAGAATTCGGAATCAAACCAATGGACAAGGAAGAAGCTATCATGCAAATGGAATTAATCGATCATGATTTCTTCGTGTTCTTGGATTCAAAAACTAATAATGTAAATGTTGTTTACAAGAGAAAAGATGGCAACTATGGATTATTAGTTCCAGGATTTGAAAAATAGCAAAAATGTTCAAATTGATGATATAATAAGAGAGAAACAGGATTTCTCTCTTATTTAAGTGGAAATAATGTTAAAATCAGTTTAAGAAAAAATGCAATCAAAAATATATCAGAAAAATTTTTGAGGTTGTCATTGTAAATTATTAGGAGGTAATTATGTCAACACCACATATCGAAGCGAAAAAAGGAGACATCGCAAAAACAGTTTTATTGCCAGGAGATCCATTGAGAGCGAAATTTATTGCAGATAATTTCTTGGAAGATGTAAAACAATTCAACGCAGTTAGAAATATGTTCGGATACACTGGAAAATACAAAGGAAAAGAAATTTCTGTTATGGGAACTGGAATGGGAATCCCATCTATAGGAATTTATTCTTACGAACTTATCAACGAATACGGAGTAGAAAATCTTATTAGAATTGGTTCAGCAGGAGCTTACAGTAAAGATTTGGATTTGTACGATGTCGTAATAGCAATGGGAAGTTGTTCAGATTCCAATTTTGCTCACCAATTCGATTTGGAAGGAACTTTTTCAGCGATTTGTGATTATGATTTGTTGAGAAAAGCAGTAAATGTTGCAGAAGAAAAAAACATCGACGTTCACGTTGGAAATGTATTCTCAGCAGATATTTTCTACAACCAAAAATCTGAAGAATGGAAAAAATGGGAAAAAATGGGCGTGCTAGCAGTTGAAATGGAAAGCTACGGATTGTATTTGACAGCAAAAGCCAACAACGCAAGAGCTTTGACTATTTTGACAATTTCTGACTCATTCCATTCAGATAAGCAAACTACTCCTGAAGAAAGACAAACATCATTTACAAAAATGATGGAAATAGCATTGGAATTAGGTGAATAATATGGAATTAAATAAATATATCGACCATACTTTATTAAAAGCAGATGCAACATCAGCTGACATCAAAAAAATCTGCGATGAGGCAGTTAAATACGATTTTAAAAGCGTGTGCGTAAATTCTTGTTACACATCTTTGGTTAAAAAGTCTTTGGAAAATTCAAGTGTTTTGGTGTGCACAGTTGTGGGATTTCCACTTGGAGCTATGAGCATCAAATCAAAAGCTTTTGAAGCAAAGACAGCAATCGAAGATGGTGCAGATGAAATTGACATGGTTATCAATATCGGCAAATTAAAAGAACAAGATTATGATTATGTTGAAAAAGATATCCAAGCTGTAAGAGATGCTACAAAAGGAAAAGTTTTGAAAGTAATTATCGAAACTTGTTTATTAACTGATGAAGAAAAGAAAAAAGTTTGCGAAATTTCTGTAAAATGCGGCGCTGATTTCGTGAAGACTTCTACAGGTTTTTCAACAGGAGGAGCAAAAGTAGAAGATGTCAAATTGATGAAAGATACTGTAGGTGACAAAGCTATGGTAAAAGCAAGTGGTGGAATTCATTCTAGAGAAGAAGCTTTATCTATGATAGAAAATGGAGCAGACAGAATCGGAGCATCAAGCGGTATTAAAATAGTAGAAGGATAATTGTAAAAGATGCTAAATATTTAGCATCTTTTCGTTCATTTAAGGAGTTATATGTATTATAGAGATCAACATTGTCATACGGAATTTTCATTTGATAGTAAAGAAAAATTTGAAAATTATTTGAAACTTGTCAAAGGTGACATTATCACCACCGAACACTTGGATTATGGATTTACCTATAATGATGGTAGAGTTGAAGATGTGGACATTGATTATGACAAATACGTTAAAGTGATTGAAGAACACAACCAAAAAAGTTCACAAAAAATCTTAAAAGGAATAGAAATTGGATATACAACTGAGAACTTGGAAAAAATCAAAAACACTGTGAACAGCAGAGATTATGACATTCAACTTTTGTCAGTTCATCAATTCAATGGTAAAGATTTTATGAATCCAAAGCCAGAAGATTACTCTCAAAGAGAGTTTCTTACAAATTATTTTGAAAAAATGCTGGAAGCTGTGAATAATTTCAAGGATTTTGACGTATTAACGCACATTGATTATGCATTAAGACTTAATAGATTGGAATCTAAAAATATGGATATTGTGGATGAATTTTTGACAAAAGTTTTTGCAGAACTCATTAATGATGAAAAAGCCTTGGAACTTAACACTAGAAGCGTGTACCAATATGATAACTTAGAGTATTACACATTTGCGCTCAAAAAATACGTAAAAATGAAGGGCAAATTATTCTCAGTTGGTAGCGATGCGCACTATGAAAATTATTACAGATATCACTTTGATGATGCTTTCAAATTATTAAAAAGTGTGGATGCAAAGTATTTGGCGATGTTTGAAAATAGAAAAATGGCAACTATTAAAATGGAGGATATGTAATGAAAGTTTTGATTACTAATAGAATCCCTGAAGAAATTATTAAAAAATACGAAGAAAATTTTGAGGTAGATTATAACGATAGTTTGGATTTTTTGTCAAAAGAAGAATTGAAAGCAAGAATAAAAGATGCACAAGCCTTGGTATGTCCTTTGAGTGAAAAAATCGATTCAGAAATTATCGACGCAGCGAAAAATTTGAAAATAATTGCAAATTACGGCGCTGGTTTTGACAATGTTGACATTGATTACGCAAAAGAAAAAGGAATAATTGTCACAAACGCACCTGCATCTGCATCTACAAAATCGACTGCAGAATTGACTTTTGGTTTGATGATAGATCTACTCAGAAATATTACAAAAATGAATTCTGGTTGCTACGACAATTCATTCGAAGGATGGAAGCCTGTGTATGGTCTGGGAGAAACATTGGAAGGTAAAACTTTGGGAATAATCGGACTTGGAAGAATTGGAACTGAAGTTATGAGAAAAGCCAAAGCATTTGACATGAATGTGATATTCTACAATCGTAGCAAAAAAGAAGTTGAAGGGGCAAAGCAAGTAGAGTTAGATTATTTACTTGAAAACAGTGACGTAATAACTTTACACACAGCTTATAGCGAAAAACTACATCACTTAATAGATGCAAAAGCATTTTCAAAAATGAAAAAAACTGCTTTTCTAATCAACGCATCGCGTGGCAAAGTTATTAGCGAAAAAGATTTGATAAATGCATTAAATAATGGAGAAATTGCTGGTTGTGCATTGGATGTGTACGAATTTGAGCCCAAAATTTCAGAAGATTTGAGAAATGCTAAGAATATTTTATTGGCGCCTCATTTGGGAAATGCTACTAAACTTGCACGTGTTCAAATGGGTGAATTTACTTTTGATAATATTATGCAATTTAAAAACGGAGAAATCCCTAAAAATAAAGTAAATTAGTTTATTATCGCGTTTAATTATGGTATACTAATCTAGTAAAAAAATGAAAAGGGGATTTTATGACTGATGATATAAAAGCATTGTTCCAATCAAAAGGGTTTTTTGTGTTTTTATCATTGATGTTTAAATTGTTTTTGGATTTGAGCTACTCTTATGCAATAAGTCCGTTGTTTTCGTATATGGGACTTGTAAACAATTTAAATATTTACAAATTGATAGAATCGTACGCTTTGGTTGTGATAATGTGTTATACGATAAGGCATAAAGTAGAGAGAGTCAGTGATTTTTATCTGATGCTATTTTATGTTTTGATAATCATACCATGTTTAAATATATATCCTTATAAGGATTTCTCCAGATTATATATGTACATGTTAATAGCATCGTTTTATACTATGCAAATTTTCGCTAATTCACCGAAATTGAGAGTATCTTTCTCGGATAAAAAAATCAACGAAAATTTCATTGTCTATGCTTTTGCACTGGTTGGAATATTGATGTTTACTTGGATAATAATGCGAGGCGGACTAAAATATTTGAATTTCGATTTTAGAAAAGTTTACGACACTAGAAGGGAAATCGCGGAAGTAATCTTCCCAGGACCATTTGCATATTTTATGAACTGGTATGGTAAAATTATCAACCCAACTTTGTTGGTGTTCTGCCTTTGGGATAGAAAAAAATTAGGAACTGTAATCACATTGATTTGCCAAGTATTTTTCTTTGGATTTACTTCACATAAGTCAATGCTATTTTATCCAGTTTTGGTAATTTTTATAGCTATCGTAAAGGGAAACAAATACACTGGAAATTTAATGACTATGGGACTAGCGGGGCTTACATTTTTGTGCTTAGCTTTTTATTTGATAACTGACAATTGGCAACCGATAAGTGTAATTGTAAGACGTGTCTTCATGGTAACTGCAGATAATCATTTTAGATATTACGATGCATTCAAAAACATTGATTTCGTGTATTTGACAGACAAATCTTGGGTATTTGGTGGAAGATTGTATCCATATAATTATCCAATCCAAGCATTGATTTCGATGATTTATTACGGTCATCCAAATACTTGGGTAAACACTGGATTCATTGCAAATGGATACGCTAACTTTGGTTTTTACGGAATGTTAACTTATTCTGCGGTAACTGGTTGGTTAATTGGAATTATGGATGAAATCTCATACAAAAAAATGCCTTTGTGGGTAGCGATAGCAATAACTATTGTTCCTGTGTTCAATCTTATTAGTGTAGATTTACTTACAGGACTTCTATATCACGGATTGATAATGAGCATAATTTTAATGTGGTTATTGAGTAAAAGAGATAAAAAAGTTAAGGAGATATAAACTTGGAAGAATTAAATTTAAAAGAAGCGTGGCAAGCAATACTTAGAAAATTGCCACACATTATAATAATAATGCTTGTGTGTGCGTTATTGACAAATGTTTTTAATAATGTTTTGGGAAAGGACTCTTACTCATCAAAAGTTTCAATAATGGTGGGAAGTCCAGAAGATTTTGAAAAAGAAGGAGCAGTTGTTTCCAAAGTAGACGCAATGATCAATACACAATTGGTTTCAAATGTTGAACAATTAATTAAATCAAATTCTGTTTTGGATAGAGTAGCAGAAAAAGTAGGAAATGGTGTTAGCTCTTCTGATTTAAAGAAAGATTTGAAAGTAAAAAGCGTTCCATCTACATCAATTATTGAAATGGAATATTCAAGTGAAAGCGCTGAACAAACTAACAAAGTATTGGAAGAATCATTAAAAGCTATTACAGATTTGACTAAAAAAACAATGAAAAAAGATAACATTCAAGTCGTTGATGCACCTAATGCCAAGAAGAAAATCAAACAACTTGTCAATAAAATGGATACAGCAATAGGATTGTTCTTGGGAATGTTAATCGGTCTAGCATATGCATTCGCTTCTTACTACAAAGATCCTAATATTTTCAGCAAAGAACAATTGCAAAACAAATTGGGACTTGAAACAGTTAGCGTACTTTCAAATGATTACAATGAAAGTTCAAATAGCGCATTGAGCTTATTGAACAGAAGAATAGACAGTTTTGATAATGTTGGTGTGTTTAGTTTTGATCAAAACACAGCAAATTTAGCTAAAGCATACAATTCAAATTTCGATAAGAAAATTACCGCTGTAAGTCCAATTTCAGAAAAAGTAGACCTTACAGATTTGACAAAAGACATTCAAAACGCAATCGTACTTTACAAGAAAGACGATTCAAGATTAGGAGAAATCAAAAACACATTAGAAGCCATAAAATCGTTGGGAATTAATCCAGTTGCAGCAGTTGAAATCTCCAAATACAATTCAGACGACAAAAAATATTTACCATATGCTTAAAGCCAAACGCATTAGAATGAAAATTCTGGTGCGTTTTTTAGTGTACATATAAAATTATTGGGTATAAAAATAATGGTGATTAAATGATAAATTCAAAACTTTTTAAAAATTTTACAGAAGAAGAATTTAAACAATTTCTTATTGAATCAAATTCGATAATAAACAAATACAACAAAAATTCGTACGTTTTTTCTCCGGGAGATATTTGCAATAAAATCTACGTTTTGAAAAGCGGAAAGCTCAGTCTTGAAAAGACGGATATTAATGGGAAAAACACTGTAGTGAATATTTTCAAAAATCATGGGGAAGTAATGGCTGAGGTGTATTCATATTTGAATAAAATCAGCGATTTTACATTAGTGTGCAAGACTGATTGCGAAATTCTTGAAATTCCTGTAAGTTTTTTCGATATATCTGAAAACTCCACTCCGATTAAAAATAAAATTATGACTAATCTTATAACGATTCTTGCAGAAAAAGCATTTTTCTTAAATAGCAAGGTAAGATTGTTGTCTAGTTTTTCATTGAGGCAAAAAATCGCAACTTTTTTAATTCAAACAGAAAAAAAAGACGTATCAAAAACTGGAATGACAAGACAACAGATGGCAGATTTTATGGCTACGACCAGGCCTTCATTATCAAGGGAATTATTGAGCATGGAAGATAGTGGTCTTATTGAATTAAACGGATCTGAAATTAAAATTAAAAACAGAGAAGAATTGGAAAACTTATTGTAATGAACAAATGTAACTTATGTTACAGAAACCCAAACTTTAAATTAATTATAATGAAACCATAAGTTAGAAAAAATCAGGAGGAAAGAAAATGGAAAAAACTATTGAAAAAAATGAAGAAATGTTTTGTTATCAATGTCAAGAAACTGCAAAAAACATTGCATGTACAAAACGAGGCGTATGTGGTAAAACATCAGATGTTGCAAACATCGAAGACTTGCTTGTTTGGGTTACAAAAGGATTAGGCGAAATCCTAACTAGAATGAGAAAAGAAAACAAAGATATCAAAAACTTACATTCTTATGTCAACAATAATTTGTTTACTACAATTACAAACGCAAACTTCCACTATGAAGATTTGTTAGAAAAAGTAAAAGAAACTATCGATTTGAACCAAAAATTAATCGAAGGATTAGATGACAAAGAAAACTTGTCAAAGGCAGCTTTGTATAACGAAAAAAACGATGATGAATTAAAATTGAAATCACAAATTATCGGCGTATTGAATACTTTGGATGACGATAAGAGAAGTCTTAGAGAACTTATTACTTACGGATTGAAGGGAATGGCAGCCTACAATAGACACGCTAATGTTTTGGGTAAATTCGATGAAAATGTCGACGAATTTATGGAAAGTACGTTAGCAAAATTAATGGACGATAGTTTGTCCGTAGAAGATTTGATAGCTCTTACATTAGAAACTGGATCAAATGGTGCAGCAGCAATGGCTCTTTTGGATAGTGCAAATACATCTGCTTACGGAAATCCAGAAATTTCAGAAGTAAACATAGGAGTTAGAAACAATCCTGCGATTTTGATTTCAGGTCATGATTTGAAAGATATGGAAATGCTTTTGGAACAAACTCAAAACACAGGAGTAGACGTGTACACTCACAGTGAAATGTTACCTGCAAATTATTATCCAGCTTTCAAAAAATACGATAATTTCGTGGGAAATTACGGAAATTCTTGGTGGTTACAAGACAAGGAATTCGAATCATTTAATGGTCCAATCTTGATGACTACTAACTGCATAACTCCACCAAAAGATTCTTACAAAGACAGAGTATTCACAACTGGCGTTGCAGCATATCCTGGAATGAAACACATTGTAGCAGATGAAAATGGTCACAAAGATTTCTCAGAAATCATAGAACTTGCAAAAAAATGTGAATCTCCAAAAGAAATCGAAAACGGTAAAATAGTCGGTGGATTTGCACATAATCAAGTGTTAGCTTTGGCAGACAAAGTTGTTGAAGCTGTTAAAAATGGAGATATTCAACAATTTGTAGTAATGGCTGGTTGTGACGGAAGACAAAAAGGTAGAAATTACTACGAAGACTTTGCGAAAGCATTGCCTGATGACACAATTATTTTAACTGCTGGTTGTGCAAAATACAGATACAACAAATTAAATTTAGGAGATATCAATGGAATTCCAAGAGTTTTAGACGCAGGTCAATGTAACGATTCTTATTCATTGGTTGTAATAGCACAAGCGTTACAAGAAGCTTTTGGTCTCGATGATATCAACGAATTACCAATTAGCTACAATATAGCATGGTATGAACAAAAAGCAGTAATCGTACTACTTGCACTTTTGAGCTTAGGCGTTAAAAATATTCATCTTGGACCAACTCTTCCTGCATTCCTATCTCCAAATGTAGCCAATGTTTTGGTAGAAAATTTTGGAATTGCTCCAATAGGAGAAGTTGATGAAGATATGGAAAAATTTGGAATTAAAATAAAATAATTCGTGAAAATTCATTTAATTAAGAGTCCGAAAGGGCTCTTTTTTGTTTGAAAAAATCTTGTTTTAAAATCGATTGACTTCCAATTTTTAAAGATATATTATTATATAGATTGAAAAAACTTGGAGATACAAATGAAATACGAAGATTTTATTTTAAAATGTGAAGATATAGAAATAAAAGCGTTGGAAATGAAATATTTGAGAGATTTTTATGAATACGCTATGCAAAATGAGGTGGGACCATCTGCGGGCTGGAAACCACATAAAACAATCGAACAATCCAAGAAAATTCTCAAAGATTTCATCGATTCAAAATTAGAATATGGTATTTTTCAGGAAGACAAACTGATAGGAATGATTGGAGTATACGAAGACGATTACTTGTATGAACAGCCAGAATTTAAGGATAAGATAGGCGTTGAAATTGGCTACAGTCTGAACAAAAATTATTGGAATCGTGGGATTATGACAAAGGTTGTGAAGTGTTTTGTAAATCATTTGCTAAAGGATTTGGATTACGATTATGTTTCTTGCAGTTGTTTTGTTGAGAATAAGAAGAGTGCAAGAGTTATTGAAAAATGTGGGTTCAAATTTTATGGTGAACATCTGTATGAAAACTTTGATGGAACAAATAAACTTTGCCACTATTATTACATAGAAAATTTGAAGGAGGGATAGATTGAATTTAGCATTAAAGAAAAGTAAGTTTTTCGGGGATAAAAATTTCTACAAAGGTGTGTTGGTACTAGCAATTCCAATTATTATTCAGCAACTTATTACATCGTTTGTAAACATGTTGGACAATATTATGGTTGGACAGACTGGAACTTTTGCGATGAGCGGAGTTTCTGTTGCTAACCAATTGATTACTGTATTTAACTTGGCAATTTTTGGATTGGTGTCAGCGGCTAGTATTTTTGCGGCACAATTTGCAGGTAAGAAAGATTACAAGAATGTACAAAACTGTTTGTATTTTGATATCGTGTTATCTTTTATCGTTTCTGTGATTAGTGTGTTAATTTTCTGGATTTTTGGCGAGAAATTATTGTATTTATTTATGAATCCAGATACAGACACAGCAAAAAATATTGCTATTACTATGAAGTTTGCACTAGATTATACCAAGATAATGACTATAGGATTTATTCCTTTTGCTTTTTCACAATCCATCTCATCCTCAATGAGAGTTAATGGCGAAACTAGACTTCCGATGATAACGTCGATTATTACTGTTTTAGTGAATTTTGTGTTCAACTTGGTTTTGATTTTTGGGCTTTTAGGATTTCCAGCATTGGGACCAAAGGGCGCTGCGATTGCGACTGTTATTTCAAGATTTGTTGAACTTTCATTGTTTATTTATTTTGCAAACAAAAACAAACTTAGATTTACATTTTATTCTAATTTTTTCAAAAATTTCCATGTCGATACAAGACTTTTCAAAAATATAACTGTTGCGGGAATCCCTTTGATTATCAATGAAGTTTTGTATTCTGTAGGGATTGCTGCGATTACACAATCTTATTCAACCAGAGGAATTGAAGCTTTGGCTGCATACAATATTTCTCAGACAATTATAGGACTTTTCATCGTTTTTAACTTGGCGATGGGAGATTGTATTTCAATTATGGTAGGAAGACTTTTAGGTAGTGGAAATGTCGATGAAGCTGTGGACACAGACAGAAAATTAATTGTGTTTTCATTGATGTTAGCTCTTGTAGTTGGAATTGTGTTGATTATTTTGGCGCCACTTTTTCCAGAATTTTACAATACAACTGATGATGTAAAATCGATGGCGACAAATATGCTTAGAGTTGGTGGAGCGTTTTTGTGGATATCTGCTTTATACAATGCATCATATTTTACACTCAGAAGTGGTGGCAAAACTATTCTGACTTTGCTTTTCGATTCAGTGGGAATTGTTTTGATTTCGTATCCGATTTCGTTTTTATTGGCAAAATTTACAGATTTAAATGTTGTGTTGATGTATTTGATAATTTCTGTGATTGATTTGTACAAGGTTGTTTTGGGATTGTATTTAGTTGGAAAGAAAATTTGGGTAAAAAACTTGGCGAAATAATCGCTTTGGGTTTATTAATAAATGTTGAATTTGGCTATTTGTGATATAATAAAATAAGTTAAATTTATTTTTTATGGAGGATATTATGAGTGAAGTAAGAGTAAGATTTGCTCCAAGTCCAACAGGATTTTTGCACATTGGTGGACTTAGAACAGCTTTATATAATTATTTGTATGCTAAAAGAAATAACGGAAAATTTCTTTTGAGAATTGAAGATACTGATAGAACTAGATATGTTGACGGTGCTATCGAAAATTTATTGGAACAATTAAAATGGGCAGGGCTTGATCCGGACGAAGGAGTTGTCCTTGATGATGAAGGAAATGTAACTGAAGTTGGAGAATGTGGTCCTTATGTTCAATCTGACAGAGTAAAACAAGGTTTGTACCAAAAATATATCGATGAATTAATCGAAAAGGGTTACGCATATTATTGTTTCTGCTCAAAAGAAAGATTGGATCAAGTAAAAGCACAACAAAAAGCAGATGGTTTGATGCCAAAATATGACGGCCTTTGCAGAGGAATTAGCGTTGAAGATGCTAAGAAGAGAATTGCAAATGGCGAAGAATATGTTATTAGATTGAAACTTCCTGAAAACAAAGGAATAACATTTAATGATGCGATTAAAGGTAAGATTACTTTCAACACTAATGATATGGACGATCAAGTTTTGATAAAATCAGACGGATTTCCAACTTATCACTTCGCAGTTGTAGTTGATGACCATTTGATGGGAATTACTCATATTGTTCGTGGTGATGAATGGATTTCTTCAACAGCAAAGCATGTGTATATGTATCAATGTTTCGGATGGGATGTTCCAGAATTTGTTCATTTACCAGTTGTTTTGAACAAATCAGGCAAGAAATTATCTAAGAGAAATGATGACGTTGCAGTCAAAGATTTCCGTCAAAAAGGATATTTGCCAGAAGCTATCGACAATTATCTAGCACTAGTAGGTTGGTCAAGTGAAGATAACCAAGAAATTATGTCGATGAAAGAATTGGAACATAAATTTGATTTCAGTAGAGTTTCAAAATCCGGTGGAGTTTTCGATACAGAAAAATTAAACTGGATCAATAGACATTATATTAAAGAAATAGAAAACGAAAAATTAGCATCAATGTTAAAACCATACTTAGTTGAAGATGGTGTGATTTCTGAAGATTATCCAGATTACAAATTATTAGAAATCGCCTCATTATTCAAAGAAGAGTTGGATTATTTACAAGAAATTACTGAAAAAGTTGAATTCTTGTTCAAGGATTACGAAATGGATGATGATGCTAAGGAATTCCTAAACTACGAAAAATTAGACGAATTAATGAATGCATTAAAAGAAGAAGTCGAATCAGTTCATGAAATCGAAAAGGAATTTGCATCAGGAGTTATGAAGAGAGTTCAAAAGAAAACAGGAATCAAGGGTAAGGATTTGTGGATGACTACAAGAGCTGTAATTACTGGAAATGTTCACGGACCAGACTTGGATTCTATCATGGTAGTTTTAGGAAAACAAGAAGTTTTAGATAGGATAAACAAAGCTTTAAATAGATAGGAGAAGATATGAAGTTATACAATACACTGACACGAAAAAAGGAAGAATTCAAACCAATAAAAGAAAAAAATGTCGGTATATACGTATGTGGTCCTACTGTTTATAATTATATTCACGTTGGAAATGCAAGACCGATTGTGGTATTTGATACTTTAAGAAGATATTTTATTTACAAAGGATATAATGTTAAATTTGTAAGCAACTTCACTGATATCGACGACAAAATTATCAATAAAGCAAAAGATGAAGATATAGACTTCAGAGAAATTACTAAGAAATACATTGGAGCTTATTTGGACAATGTATCGGGACTTAATTTCGACGAAGAAGACACAATTCATCCAAAAGCTACTGAATATATCGATGAAATGATTAAATTCGTGAAAACTTTGGAAGACAAAGGCGCAGCTTACAATGTCGATGGCAATGTGTACTTCGATATAACAAAAGCAAAAGACTATGGGAAATTATCCAAGAAAAATATAGATGATTTGCGTGCCGGTGCGAGAATTGATGTAAATAGCGAAAAGAAAAATCCAATGGATTTTGCTTTGTGGAAAAAGAGAAAAGAAGAAAGTGAACCAGCTTGGGAAAGTCCATGGGGAATGGGAAGACCTGGCTGGCACTTGGAATGCTCTGTAATGAGTAAATCAATTTTGGGTGACACTATTGACATTCACGCTGGTGGAGAAGATTTGCAATTTCCACACCACGAAAATGAAATCGCACAATCGGAAACATGCACTGGAGCTCATTTTGCAAATTATTGGCTACACAACTCAATGATAACTGTAGACAAGGAAAAAATGAGCAAATCAAAGAATAATTTCTTCTTATTAAAAGACATAGAAAAAGAATTTGATTTGGAAGTTATCAGATTGTGGTTGTTATCAGTTCACTACAGAAATCCGATTGATTTCAGCCACGACACATTAGTTGCTACGAAAAATTCTCTTGAAAGATTGTACACAGCTAAGAAATTCTTAAATAGAATTTTGGAAAACTCTTCTGAAAAAGAAGAAAAAGATGATAATATACAATCATTCAGAGAAAAATTCGAACAAGCTATGGACGATGACATCAACACATCGGATGCGATTAGTGTATTGTTTGATTTTATTAAATATATCAACAAAAATTACGATGAAAACACATCGAAAAATATCTTGCTTGACGCTAAGAAATTGATAGATGATATTTCTTATGTTTTGGGAATTTTATTCAAAGAAGAAGATGACAATTTGGATTCTGAAATAGAAGATTTGATAGAACAAAGAAATGCTGCTAGGAAAGAAAAAGACTTCAAAAAAGCAGACGAAATAAGAGACAAACTCTTATCTATGGGAATTGTGTTAAAAGACACAAGAGATGGAGTTATTTGGGAGAGAAGTAATTAATGAAGGTTAATCTAATTAGATACACTCCTGATGCACAAAAACTTGTCGCATCAAGTGCAAAACTTTGTTATTCAGATAGTTCTGTTATGGAGATTGAAGAAGGACTAACTGATGAAAATGTAGAAAATTTCATAGATAAATTAATGGATTTGGGACACATGTCACCGGTTGAACACATTAGTTTTACTTTTGCAATAGAGGGTGTATCTAGAACTTTGACCCACCAATTGGTCAGACACAGATTAGCAAGCTACTCGCAAAAATCTCAACGATATGTGAGAGCGAATAATTACGAGTATATTATCCCTCCAAAAATAAAAAATAATCCAAAGGCTTTAGAAATCTACGAGAAACACATGAAGCATACGATTGATGCATACAACGAACTCACTGAAATTTTGATACAAGAAGAATACGACAGATTAATCGAATCTGGTGTTGACGAGAAAAAAGCAAAATCAATGTCAGAAAAAAGTTCCATTGAAGATGCAAGATATGTGTTTTCAAATGCTACTGAGACTAAAATTGTCATGACAATGAATGCACGTGAGCTGTTGCATTTCTTTGAAGCTAGGTGTTGTCAAAGAGCCCAATGGGAAATCAGGGAAATGGCGACACTAATGCTTATCGAAGCGAAAAAAGTGTGTCCACAAATTTTCAAAAAAGCAGGGCCAGGTTGTGTTAAAGGAAGTTGTCCAGAAGGAAAGATGACTTGTGGTAAAATAAAACAAGTTAGAGAATATTTTAATAGCCTTGACTAGTTAGGAGATATTATGGGAAAAATCGCAATTTTAACAGATTCAGGTAGTGAAATTACACCAAAAATAGCTGAAGAATACGGCATAGAATTGATGCCACTTCAAATAAACTACTCAGATGTATCCTACGATGATTATACTGTTGATCCGAAATATATATATGAAAACATCGATAGAGAAGTTCCAAAAACATCCATCCCATCTCTTGGAGATATCGTTAATAAATTAAATGAAATCAAAAATAAGGGGTTTGACAAGATAATATGCATTTCTATTTCTTCAAAATTAAGTGGAATGTACAATGCATTTATGCTTGCGAAAGACCAAGTGGAAGATGTGCAAGTGGAAGTATTTGATTCGAAAAATATTTCGATTGGAACAGGGTTTTTTGCAATATTTGCGAGAAAATTAATCGACGAAGGGTTATCTTTTGAATCTGTAATTGAAAAAATGAAACAAAAAATAAAAGATTCAGTACCAGTAATTACTTTGGATACTTTGAAATACTTGACATTAGGTGGTAGAATAGGTAAAATTACTGGGATCGTTGGTAATTTATTAAATTTGAAGCTTATAATATCTTGTAATGAAGACGGAGAATATTATACAGTAGAAAAAAATCGAGGTACAATGAAAAACATCAACCACGCTATTGATATAGTGAAAAAAGAGTTATCAGGTATCAAAGATTATTATTTGGTTTTATTAAACGGTGATAATCAAAGCGCAATGGAAAAGGCCAAGGAAAGTATGAATGATTTAATTGAAGGAGCAAAGTTCTACTACGAAGGACAAATCGTTCCAACATTAAGTATCCATACTGGACCGGGATTATTTGGAATAGGTTATTTTAAATTATAAATTAATAGGGGGCGAGTGAATGGGAAATAAAAAAAGTAACATAGAATTTATTACAAACGGAAATATCACGGATGTGATTTTTAAATTAAGTATCCCATTGATGATTAGCAACCTAATCAAAACCCTTTATGGCATAACTGACGGAATATATGTAGCTCAAATCAGTTCTGAAGATTATGCTGCGACATCTTTTACTTGGCCGGTGCTGTATTTGTTTATAGCAGTTGGCCTTGGGGTAAGTGTGGCAGCTACTTCTTTAATGAGTCAAAGACTTGGAGCTAGAAAACTAAAAGACTGTTCAATATACGCAGTTCACACTTTAATTCTCACGACAGTACTTGGAGTTTTCTTCAGTATTCTAGGGGTAATAACCGCACCATTTATTGTAAGGTGGATGGGAGCAACAGGCAGCTTTGAATACAAATCTTACATATTCCTTGCGATAAACTCTGTGGGGCTATTGTTCGATATGATATTTTTTGGATATCAATCGATACTCAATTCTCAAGGCAGAACTAAGTCTATGACTATTATTTCGACAATATCATCCATTACAAATGTCGTATTAGATCCATTCTTTATTTTTGATAATGTTTTGGGAATTCCAGGACTCAACATGGGGCTTGCAGGTGCTGCATGGGCGACAGTGTTATCTAAAGTATTGCTTGTAGTTTTTGCGATAAGAGTTGTCAAAAAAGAATCCGAAATTGAAGTTAGTTTCAAAAACTTCAAACTTGATATGGGAATAATCAAACACATATTCTCCATCGCTATCCCAGCTTCACTTGGATCGAGTGGAGAGGCTATCGGGTTTACTGTTCTTAATGGATTTATCCAATCATACGGCACAACGACACTTGCTGCATTTTCAATGGGCAACAGATTGTCAGATATATTCAACCAAGGGGCTATAGGAATTGGAATGGCGTTGACATCAATCACTGGACAAAATATGGGAGCAGGTAAAAAAGAAAGAAGTAAGGATATTTTCAAAAGGGCAAATGTTATAATAACTTTCTTCTCTTTAGCTTCTGCGATAATAATATTATTATTCAAAGATCAATTGCTATCCATATTTATCAAAGATCGTTCAGATATTGAACTTTGGAGACAAGCGAGTGAGTACATGTACTTCTCAGCGATAATTACATTTTTCATGGGATATTTCTCAGCGATTAATGGTTTCTTCCAAGGTGTTGGGAAAACAAAGCTTACAATGTATTTGTCACTTGCAAGATTGTGGGTTTTAAGACTTCCACTTATTATGTTATTAAAGAGTTTGACAAATCTTGGTTCTACAGGAATTTGGATATCTATGTTAGTGTCAAATGCTCTGACAGTTATTGTGGGATTTATTATTTACAAACGAGGTAGATGGGAAAGATAAGGCTGATGTTTAACATCGGTCTTTTTTTATTGAAAAAATCTATATATTACAAAAATGAATTAATATTTGCAAATTTCAATTTGAAATTAAATAAACAAAAAAGCGTTGATATATTAACGATAACTGGCATAAATTGTAAAATGATTTTAAAATCTTTATCAAACCATCATTTATATAAATTTTGAAAAGAACACAATAAACCTTAGAATTTACAGAGAAAACTGATATATAGAATAATACAATAAATAAGACATGATGAAAACGATAGTATAAACTAAATATCATTGTCTATTATAAGACAATATGATAAGATTAATGTGACAAAAATATATAAAGGAGATGTTGATATGATTAAAAGCTTAATCGCTTTAGTTGTAGCTTTCGCATTGTGCGTAGTTATCGATCGTTTGAAGAAAAAAGGTACTTCATTCATGATCAGAATTTTATTAGCTACAGCAATGGGTGCTATAGTAGGACTTATTTTCAAAGGAAGCACTGACTATGTAGCAATATTTGGTCGTGTATTTGCAAGTTTATTACAAGCATTTGTAATTCCACTATTATTATTCTCAATTATAACTACAGTTGCATCCTTGGAAAGCTCAGAAAAATTGAGATCAATGGGTGGCAAAACAATCGCAATTTTAGCTTTACACAATGTTTTAGCTGCTATATTGTCTATAATTTTAGGTAAATTAGTAAATATAGGAATGAATGCAAATATCAAAATGGATGTTGCAGATAAGGTTAAGGAAGTTCCACCTTTCGCAGACGTATTTGTAAGTTTCTTCCCTAAAAACATTATTGATAGTATGAGTCACAACAAAATCGTGCCTATAGTAATTTTCGCAATTATAATCGGTATTGTTGTACTTAGATACAATAATAAAGAAGAAATCAAACCATTCTTAGATTTCGTAGAAGCTGGTAACAAAGTAATGAACAAAGTAATCGGAGAAATCATAGAATTTACTCCTTACGCAGTTCTCTCTTTATTAGCTAACCAAGTAGCTACATTGGATTTATCATTTGTTAAATCATTATTATTCTTATTATTAATGGTTTATGTAGCATGTTTGTTCCACACATTCATCACTACATCAGCTATGATGAGCTTGATTGCACACATCAATCCATTCAAGTTCCAACGTAAATTCTTCCCAGCATGGTTGATAGCATTCACTACACAAAGTTCAATTGGATCTTTGCCAGCAAACATTAAAGAACAAGAAGACATGGGAACTCCAACAGAAATTGCATCATTTGCAGGGTCAATTGGTACTACATTTGGTATGCCAGGATGTGCAGCAGTATGGCCAATTTTATTAGCGATGTTTACAATTAACGCTCTTAATATTCCATTCTCTGCTACTCAATATTTAATCATGGTTGGTTCATGCTTGTTCGCTTCAATGGGAACAGTAGGGGTACCAGGAACAGGAACAATTCAAGCTACAGCAATCTTTGCTACAATGGGATTGCCAGTTGAAATGATTTTAGTATTAAGCCCAATCCAAGGTGTTGCAGATATGGCACGTACTTCAACTAACGTTCACGCAGGTGGATCTACTGGTGTTATGGTAGCAGCTATGCAACACGATTTAGATATGGAAAAATATAATGCATAATTGATTAAAAATGGAAGCATTTTGTTAGTTACAAAATAGCTTCTATTTTTTTGTGATTTCAGTTGAAAATACAATTATTTTGTTCAAAATAAGTTTAGCTTAAAAGATTAATTGGGTATTAATATAAAGATGAAGGCATACTAATTATGATTGAAGGTATCAATAGGAGGAAATTATGAAAGATAAAAAGAAAGAAAAAAACATGAAAATGGATAAAGATTCTGTAGCTTACATGCAAAAAGGACCTTCCGTAAAAAACGGTCTAGGTGAAAATTTGCCATCAGAAAACGATGAAGTAAAAGACCCTCATCTTAGAAGAGCATCAGGTCAACCAGTTGATAACAATTACGATTCAATGACTTCTGGAAAAAGAGGACACATATCTATGCAAGATGTTTGGCTTTTTGAAAAACAAACACATTTTAATAGAGAAGTAATTCCAGAAAGAAGAATGCATGCCAAAGGTTGGGGAGCCTGGGGAGAATTCACTGTAACAGATGATATAACAAAATACACTAAGGCGAAGATTTTCAGTGAAGTAGGAAAGAAAACAAAAATGTTTGCAAGATTTTCAACTGTAGCTGGAGAAAGAGGAGCTACAGACGCTGACAGAGATATCCGTGGATTTGCACTTAGATTTTACACTGAAGATGGAAACTGGGATGTAGTTGGCAATAATACTCCTGTATTCTTTTTAAGAGACCCAATGAATTTCATAGATTTGAATCACGCTGTTAAAAGAGATCCAAAAACAAATAGAAAATCAGCGAATACAAATTGGGATTTTTGGACTTCACTTCCAGAAGCATTACATCAAGTGACAATTACTATGAGTGATAGAGGAATTCCTTCTTCATTTAGATTTATGCACGGATTCAGTTCTCACGCTTATAGTTTTATAAACGCAGATGATGAAAGAGTGTGGGTAAAATTCCATTTTAGAAGTCAACAAGGTATCCAAAACTTGACAGACCAAGAAGCAGATATGGTTAATGCGAAAGATCCAGATTCAAATGGAACAGATTTGTTTGAAGCCATTGAAAAAGGAGACTATCCAAAATGGAAGATGTATGTTCAAATAATGACTGAAAAACAAGCAGATGAGCTTGAATATAATCCATTTGATTTGACTAAAGTATGGTACAAAAAAGATTTTCCATTGATTCCTGTTGGAGAATTTGAACTTAATAAAAATCCTGATAATTATTACCAAGATGTTGAGCAAGCTGGATTTAGTCCGTCAAATAACGTTCCAGGCATAGGATTTTCACCAGATAGAATGTTACAAGCGAGACTATTCTTCTATAATGATGCACAAAATTATAGACTTGGTGTAAATCACCATCAAATTCCTGTAAACAGTCCATTAGGAGTTGAAAATCCTCACGATTATCACCGCGATGGAAGAATGAGAGTAGATGGAAATAAAGGCTCTGAAATATCAATTACTCCAAACAGTTATGGAGCATGGAAAGATCATCGTGAATTTGAACTTCCTGCTGACAAAGGTGGAGATTCTCAAAGATATGACTTCAGAGAAGACGACCATGATTACTTCACACAACCAGGAATGCTTTTTAGAGCGATGACACCTGAACAACAATTAGTATTATTTGAAAATACTGCTAGAAATATGGAAGATTCAACGCTTCAAATCAAGTACAGACACATCAACCATTGTTATCAAGCTGATCCAGAATATGGAAAAGGCGTGGCAGAAGCTTTGGGGATTGATATAAATGATGTTGATTTAACTCCATTGGAATCTAAATCTAGAGAAGAATGGGAAAAGGATCAGGAAAGATACAAAGATTTACAAAAACCTACTAAACCAGCTGATCCAAAATCAGCAAAAGACTTACCTGAAGAGGGCAGAGATACAAATGTAGAAGATCCAAAAACTTTATCGGATCCAGAAAACGACCCATATTTATTATAAGTAATTGAAAATTAATGATACCAAAGTATGACATTTGTTTCTATATAAACCAAAAGGATAGGCAGCCGTGCCTATCCTTTTTGAATTCTCTTAAATTCTAATTTGTTTTCAAAATAGTATGAGTATATTTCATTTTCATCTGGTATATCATCAAAATCTATCAAATAAGTTTGAGTATTAGAATGTGTTCTAACAGCCATAGAAGCGGTCTGTGTGTCGAAAGCACTTATATACCTAGTAAATGTATAGTAATCATGTGAATCGTTCTTAAAGAAGCCCTCAGTGATTTTTAGAGGCTCTAAGATACTAAATGCTGATGAGTATGCTTCATTTACATTATTAGATTTCTTGTGAGTTGACAGGATGTATTTTGCTCTGATGAATCTACTCACAGGATCATAGGCTCCTGTCAAATCTTTTATCTGATTAAACTTGGACAAATCACTGACGGATTTTTCATATCTTTTAACGTGTGAAGAATATTTTGGTGAATTAGTCATTACTTTAGGATTATCTCCGCATGGGACTAATTTGTGATTTTTGTATTCTAAAACCGTTGAATCACCTGTTCTGTCGACAAACATAAAGTGGAAATCAGGGCATATCACAGAATTTCCATCAACATCTTTGTTAGCTAGGTGAATATTGTCCAAATCATTTAACAATTCTTCAACTGTTTTGTAATTTCCAAGTGCAAAATTCATAAAATCTAGTGAATTTGTGTTTATTTTTCCTTCAACTGGATGATTGCTGAACAAATTATTTGCGATAAACATATTAGTACAACCGCACAGTCCGTGTTCATTTACACCGTCTTTTATAGGGTACAGATTTCTAAAACACATTCCCATCATTTTATATTTTGAACGCATAGGTTTGTGATACAAATCATCAGCATAGTGAAATCCTCTTGGAATATAAATCATGTTGTATTCCAAAGGAACTTCAAAATCAAGCGTACGTGCCATCACAGAGCCTTGTGGATAATCTACAATAATTGTTGTACACATATTATTCCACAATCATCTTCGCAAGTACATCAGGGTTTCCACAACCAGTAGTCAATACCATGTCATTTTCAGAAACTTTAGAACGAAGATAGTTACGTGCTTCTTCAAAAGTTTTGTAGTATTTTGCATTTACACCATTTTTAACTAGTTTTTCAACCAAATCTGTAGAATGAATGCTGCTGTCGAATTTTTCCCTTGCAGCGTATATTTCAGTTACTATAACCTCATCACAATCGTAGAATGCATTGGCAAAATCATCCAATAACATCTTTGTTCTTGAGTAAGTGTGAGGTTGGAATACGCAGTAGAATTTACCCTTTTTGTGCTCATCTAATGCTTTCAATGTGTTTTTGATTTCAGTAGGGTGATGACCGTAATCGGTCTTTATTTCACAACCTTTGTAAAAGCCTACAGTTTCCATTCTTCTATGAAGATTTTGGTATTCCTTCATATTTTTTCTTATAGTATCGATATCGATGTGGAATTCGTAACAAGCGATAATCGCAGCCACTGCATCGTATATGTTGTGACGTCCAATTATAGAAAGTGAGAATTCTTCGTCTTTGTCAAACTTTTTAGATGAAATTACAAATGTAGGATTGCCATTTTCATTAAAAGTTATATCGTGAACGTTGTAATCAGCCTTTTCATTTTCTATACCAAATGTTATGATTTCTCCTTTGATGTGAGATAATAGAGGTTCACAGTTTGGATCGTCTATGTTTATAATAGCTTTGGAATTTTCGTCCAAGTTTTTCATGTAGCCAATGAATGTTGCAACAATGTGGTTCAAATCCTTATAGTAATCCAAGTGATCTTCATCAATATTCAAAATAATAGCCATTGAAGGATAGTAATTGAGAATATTTGCTTTGTATTCACAAGCTTCTGTAAGCATGTATTCACTATTTCCACAGTGAACATTGCCTTGGATTTCGTCAAGTTTTCCACCTAAAAGTATAGACGGATCAACTTTTGCATCAATTAATATTTTCGCTATCATTGATGTTGTAGTTGATTTGCCATGAGATCCACTAACTCCTATGGAGTATTTGTAATTTCTCATGAGAGCTCCAAGGAAGACACCCCTGCTTACAACATCTACTCCTAGTTCTCTAGCAGCGATTAATTCTTCGTTGTCGTCTAAGATTGCATCAGTGTATACAATTAAGTCAGGATTTTTGATATTTTCTCTTTTTTGTCCGATAAATATTTCAACTCCTAGACTTTTTAGTCTATTAGTTTCGTCGGATTCTTCTCTATCACTTCCAGAAACTTTGTATCCGTAATGGTTCAACAATTCAGCGATACCACTCATTGATATTCCACCGATTCCTATAAAATGTATATATTTAAATTTGTGCTCTTCTATATTAAAATTGAACATAAGCCCCTCCTTATTTCCAACTGATATTATATCACAAAAAATTGAGAAATAATGAGCTTTTAAGAGCTTAAAAATCTACAAAAACATTAAGATTTATTTGATATACAAATGTAGTTTTAGTGTTATAATTAGATGGAGGAGAAAACATGAAAGATATATTACTAATCAACGATATGCCAGGATATGGGAGAGTCGCTCTTAGTTGTATGATTCCTGTGCTAAGCAACAAAGGTAAAAGCGTTTTTAATTTGCCAACAGCTGTTGTAAGTAACACTTTGGATTACGGCAAATTTGCTATATTAGATACGACAGAATACATGAAACAAGCTACAAAAGTATGGGAAGAATTGGACTTTAGTTTTGATTTAATAGCTACAGGATTTTTATATAGCTTAAAACAAGTGGACATAATTAAAGACTTCATAAAAAAACAAAAAAACTCACCAGATGTTATTGTTGATCCAATCATGGCAGATAATGGAAAACTTTATAATGGATTGGACGATGACAATATTGAAAATTTCAGAAAACTTATAGATATAGCTACAGTAATTATTCCAAACGAAACAGAAGCTAGAATGATTACTTGTAAGATGAATGAACCGATTAATGATGTGGCAGAAAAACTTATCCAAATGGGTGCAAAATACGCCGTCATTACAAGTGTAGAAGAAAATAATGAACATTTTGTTTTCTGTATGGATGAGAATTTTGTATCAGATAAAATATATTATGAATACATCGACACATCTTATGCGGGAACAGGGGATTTGTTCTCAGCATTATTCATAAGTCAATATTCAGAAAATAAATCAATATTTGAGTCAGCAAAGTATGCTAGTTTAAAAACGACTGAACTACTGAAACTTTCCTTGGATATTAAGGACAAGGCTCGTGGACTACCAATAGAAAGATTTATAGATATCTTGTAATTTAGAATTATCAAATAATTATTAGAAATTAATGAATATATCGTTGTAAATTGTATATTCAATTGTTATAATATTATTGCAAAAAAATACTAGGGGGATAATATGATTGATTTAGACGCTTTAGAAAAGAGAAATAAAAGAAAAAGCGTGATTATGATGGCAGTTGGTGTCATTCTTATTGCATTGGGAATTCATTTTTTCTTAGCACCAAATAAATTGTCATTAGGTGGGGCAGCTGGTATGGCAATTGTAATAGGTAATTTCGTTCCTATTTCAACGGGTCCAATTTTGATTATCATCAACACGGTTTTATTTATTGTAGGATTTATCATGCTTGGTAAGGCATTTGGACTTAAAACTATAATATGTTCTTTGGGACTTAGTTTATTGGTGTGGATTTTGGATATTTTATTTCCTATGGACAAACCATTGTTTGAAGGAAAAATGATTCAACTTATTGCAGCAGTAATGATCTACGGAACAGGAGTAGGAATTGTACTTAATAACTACGCATCAACTGGCGGCTCTGACATATTCGCTAAGATATTGAATAAATACTTGGGAATTGAGTTGGGTAAAGGATGTTTGATGGTGGATTTCCTTATAACATTATCAGCATGGTATGCCTACGGAACAGAAATAGCTATATACTCACTTGTAGGTACTGTACTTAATGGCTTAATAATAGATTTTACCATCAATGGTATGAATACATCAAAACTTTGCACGATTACCACATCAAAGCCTGATGAAGTAAGCAAGTTCTTAGTAGACAATCTTACAAGATCTGCTAATATTTACACAGCAAAGGGCGCTTATTCTGGAATGGAAAAAGAAATCGTTCAAACAGTTGTAAGCAACAGAGATTTTATTATGTTAAAAAAATACATCCAAGAGATAGATCCATTAGCATTCGTTATTGTATGTAATGCAAGTGAAACATACGGTTGGAGATGGAGAAATATAATAGAGTAATTTAATTAAAGACAACCTTAGATTATTAGTTTGATTAAACTTTTAGTCTGAGGTTTTTTTATTGGAAAAAAAGTAGGGGAAAAATAATTTGGGAAAAATCTAAAAATAGCTCAAAAAAAAGATGTGTGAAAAATCACACATCTTTTTAAAAGCCTATAGAATTATTCTATATAACCATTTTGTTTTAGTATTTGTGATGCTTTATCTAAGTTTGCATCAGACACTTGAACGATTGGACCAGTACAGCCCATACCGCTTTCAGCGTATATATTTTCTTTCCATAAAGCTTGAACAGCATCTTCAATTTCAAGAATATCAATTCCTGAGATTGTTGCAGATACGACTTCTTTGTCTGGCATTTTAACTTCTTCAGAAGATTCCTTTGGAGCTTCTTTCTTAGTTAAAGAATCTAAGATGCCTTTGAAGTCAGCCTTTTCAGCTTGTTTATAGATAGATTTTTTATTGTTATCAATTCCACCAGCTACTGTTTGGTAAGCATATTTTAAAGCATTTGCAACTACAGGAGCACCTGAAGCACGAGATACTATAAATATGTTTCTTTCGTAGCCTTCACCGATACCAGGACCATATCCAAAACCAGTAGTTTCGTAGTTACCACCAGATGTGAATGAACCGAACATCTTCATTAATAAGTTACCGGTTAATGAATCAGTTACCATTACATCACAGCTTCCCATAAGAAGGTCATTACCTCTCATTACGATACCACCATCAGCTCTTTGGCTTTCAGCAAATTCGATATCGAATCCGTTGTCTTTGAAGTGTTTCAAAGCTTTTTCTACTTGTCTTGCACCATCGATATTTAAAATACCAACTGTTGGTTTTGTGATACCACAAGATTTAGCTGCGATAACACCTGCAACTGCATTTCTTACCATAGCTTTTGTTCTTTCTGTATCACTAGTTCCTGTAGTAGTAGCTAAGAACATTTCTTTGCCAGTACCAGGAGTGATTACTCTACCAACTGTTGAAACACCGATAGGGAAGTTGTAGTGAAGAGTTACACAGGCTTGAATTTCGCCACTGTCAAGTAATTCTTCCATCTTTTTGTACATATCTTCATCGTTATCAACTTCATAAGTTTCATGTTCGTCATCAACTTTTTCACCGATAACAACTACTTCAAAAAGATCAGAATCAGCTAATTCAATAGCTTTTTTCATGTTTTCAACACCGTGTTCACTACCTAAAGTAGTAAGACCGATTTTTACTTTCTTACCAAATTTTCCGCTTTCGATAGCTTCAGATATTTCAAGAAATACTTCGGAAATTTTTTTATTATCCATGTCTACACCTCTATTCTGCTAAAAGATTTTCAGCTAGTTTTCTCATGGATTCTGCGATTACTTTCTTAATTTGATCCTTTTCTGATTCAGATGAAACTGATGATTCATCTTCCATTTTACCATCATTTCTTTCCATAACGATAGATACACCATCAAATAAGTTAGTCATTCTACCTAGGAACAAACTACCTTTACCAACGAACATTACTCTGTTGTAATCTCCTTCAGTTAAGTCTTTAATAGCATGTCCTGCATAAGGAATACCTGATGGGATGTGTCCTTGTGTTGGAGCCCAACCTACTAAGCCTTTTTCTTTAATGAAATTAGCTAATTCTTTTCTGTCTAAGTCTCCTTGTTTAACAGCAAGGGCAGCGATCATCTTATAGTTAGCTTCAGGAACATTTCCAGCTCCGGCAGGTTTAGTGATATCTGGGTTTTGCATTTCTACAGAGTATTTATCTACATCAGTAATCTTTAATCCATTTTCTTCTAATGAATGAGATACTAAGCTTGAGATAACTGCTTGTGGTGAAGAACCAGTCTTAACTGTGTGACGTCCTACGATGTCAGTTCTTAATACTGGGTGAACACCATCATTTTCTGAGATTAAAATTGCAAATCCACCAACTACGTCTTCAAGAACTGGGAAGCCCTTCTTAACGTGGTCTTTAGCGTTCATACCTAATTTAGCAGTTGAACCACCTGCTACTACCATAACATTTTTATAAACACCAGATTTAACTAAAGCACTTGCTTCGATTAATGAGTGAATAGGAGCTGCACAGAATCCTCTTGTATCAGAGCCTGTTGCATTTTGTAATCCTACGATTTCAGCGATAGATTTAGCGAAGTTACCGCCACCTCTTTGGTTAACGTCTCCGCAGGCTTCTTCTGAACATTCGATTACATAATCTATATCATCTCTGTCAATGTCGTTCTTAGTAACTAATTCAACAGCTGCAAGAACACCTGAAGCTTTTACTACTAAGTTTTCGAACATTGTGTGAGCGCTTAAGTTTACGTCGATATCATGAGCTGCTTTAATATAACCACATACTTTTCCGTCATGGTATAAAGCTTCTGCCATGTGAGTGTCGAATAATTCTTGAGCATTTGAAATATCAGATCCTTTTAGGTGACCAAAATATGGTTCTAAAATAGGATATTCTTCTTCGATAACTGGTTTGATTTCGTTTACGAATTCCTCAGAAAGTTTTACTAAGTCGAATGCATCAGACATTTGTAATAATGCGATGAATACGTCTTGTTTTACGATTTTACCCATTTTACCATCAGCCTTACCTTCTTCGTAAGAGTGATCAGTAAATGGCATTTCGTAATTTTCAAGTTCTTGAGGAGAAATATTTCCTATATAAACTTGGTTAGGAAGATATTTTACTACCTCATCAAAACTTCTAATGTGTTTTCCAACTTCTTTTAAGAATTCAGAATCTGGGTTTACTACTCTTTCAGTTTGACATGTTGATCCGTTTTGGATAATCATATCAGGAGTGTTGACTAATACATAGCCAGCTCCCTTTAATACTGGAAAATTCATCTGTTAACTATTCTCCTTTATTATTTATTTATATTTGAATTAGTCTTCAAAAACTGTTTGATCTTCTACCTCTGTAGTTAAAGCGTTTAATGCTTTCATAACAATTTTTTTACGAAGGCTATATTCTTCTTCTTTAGTTAATGCTGGGTTTCCTAATGGGTGAGGAATAGCAATAGCTGGGACAATTCTGTTAGCACCTACTGTTAATGAGATAGGAGTAACTGTACAAATATGAACAACAGGAAGTCCTGTACGTTCAATTGCTTTTACCATCGTTGCACCGCAACGTGTACAAGTACCTCAGGTACTAGTAAGAACAACTGCGTCTACATTGTCAGCTAATAATTTTTCACCAATTTCAGTACCGAATTTATCAGCATTAGCAACGGCAGTACCATTACCTACAGTTGCATACCAAGTTTCGTGTAGTGAACCGATAACGCCTTCTTTTTCTAATTCTCTCATAACATCGATTGGTAATACTCTGTCTCCATCTTCGTTAGCGTATACTGGGTCGTATCCACCGTGAGCTGTTTCAGAGTTTTCATCTGTCAAATCATTGATTCCTGAGAAATCATAAGAACCGTATTTAGTTGCTGAAGATGATTCGATGTGATCTGGGTTTCCTTTTGGAACTGTACCACCAGAAGTTACAAGAGCGATTCTTGCTTTTGATAAATCTTTGATAGCTTTACCAGGCTCAACTCTGTCGAATGCAGGCATTGGATATTCTGTTTCGAATTCTTCGCCATTAATTTTCTTAATAAGCATTTCAACAGCTCTTTGAGAACCGATTTTGTCTGCAAAGAAGTTAACACGAACTCCTCTTTCGATATATCCTTCTTCTTTAGGAGCGCCGATTTCTTCTCCCTTAGCAACCTTAGGACCTAATTTACCGATTTTCTTCATAGCGTCTCTCATACCAGCGGCACTATTTTTAGTTTCTACGATATAAACGTCCTTTTTGTACATATCTGCACCTGGGTTTTCAGGATACATACCTGTTAATACAGGAATATTTAATTCATCTTTAACTGCTTTAGCCATAGTACCAGCAGCAACACCGTATCTACCAGCGTTGAATGCAGGACCAGTTACTACGAAGTCTGGGTTAGCTTCTTTGATCATTCCCAATACTTCTTTTTGAGCAGATTCCATATTTTCACCGAAATATGAGTCACCACATACTACAGTTCTAACTACTTCAAAATCTTCTCCCAATGCTTTAGCTAATTGAGAAGAGATAGGAGGTAATTCTTCTGCTATAAATGGTTTTATATCAGCTTTTTCTTCTCCACCAATACCAGCGAAGAATTGGTTTATATAATGAACAACTTTAATTTTATCCATTAAGCTTACTTCCTTTCTTTATAAAAATTTACAATATTCGCTTCTGATATCGTTCATTTCTTCAGCGATTTCATCAACGTCAAGAACCATTTCCATCATACCAACTTGTTCATCATAAACGTCAGCATCGAATTGTTCTTTACATTCTTCTTCAACAACATGGTAAACTAACAATCCAAGTTCAACGCCTGCTAATGGGCCTGCGAATGTTGGGTCACCTGCTGTTACTGTTTCAGCTGCAAGACCTGCAGCTTCAGCTTCTGCGGCACCTAGAAGAACCACTACGTTTTCAGCTCCGTATTGTTCAGCGAAGTCTTTAACTCTCTTTTGGTTTTCTAAGTCCATAGCTCCTGCACTAGTTCAGACGAAACATTCTGTAGATGAGAAAATTACTTCTGTGTTAGGAACTGTGTTTACACATGTTTCAATTGCAAGACCTGGAATTCCATCACGGTCTCCAATTATGATAACTTTTTTATTTTCTAAAAATCCCATAACTTTCCTTTCTTAAATTTATATTTTTTTGAATAAATCTTTTTTATTTATTAATAAGTTTTTGCTGTTAAAGTGTTGAATCCAGTTTCGTTAGTAGCACCAGTAATTGCTTGGATTTCTACTTCGATTGTACCGTCATCTTTTAATGCTCCATCAGATCCACCTGCGATAGTGTCAACGAATTGGATATGACCAATTACTTTGTCCATCTTTGGTAAAGTGATGAATTGGTTAGCATTACCACCAGTTACTACTGCGTTTGCAGCTGGGTCAGCATCTGCTAATGATTGAGAAGCACCGTCACGTCCTGCATATTCATCAGTGATGATAACAGTTTGGATTCCTTTACCTTCAATCTTCTTACAGTTCATGATTAAGTCAGTATCTGGGTTACCGAAACCTTCTTGTGATACGATAGCAGCGTCAGCTCCTAAGAATTCACAAAGTTTTGCAGTCATGTCAGAGTGTCTGATCTTATCCATCAAGTATACATTTTCGTTAGTAATTACAACTCCTAAGAAGTTGATTGATTTACCGTGTTCTTTGTATAATTCTCTGATTACACCATTGTTTAAGTGAACGTAAGTTGGGTTTTTATCACAAGCACTTACACAGTTACCTGAACAAATTGCTCCGTCCATGATTTCAGTTGGGTATAAGAAAGTTGGAATAATTTTCTTAGCGTCAACTCCATAAACATAAGTGTCGTGTAATAAACCTTGAGTTTGTAACATGTAAACATATACAACTTTTGGTAATTCTGGATATTGTTTAACTTGTTCTAAGATTGGAAGAGTTTCGAATGTTTCCCATTCATCTGCTTCTAAATCTTTTGCTAATCTACCGATGAAATCAGTGATTCTTAAACCAGCCATTCTAACGCCAGCTTCGTGATTGTGTTGTTTAACACCTTCAACTGGTTCGATAGTTACTACTAAGTTAACTGTCTTAGAGAATGGAGTATATTCAGCACCTAAACCTGACATATCGATGATACCTTCTTGGAATCCAACGATTTTACCTGTTGTAACAACAGCCATGTCTTTAAGAGCGATAGTTTTACCTGAACCAACAGGATCAACTTTGTTTAAAATTCCTGGGAATACTTCTCCACCTTCAACTTTAACTCTTGGTTCGTTAACATCCTTAACTGGTGTTATACGAGTGCTTTCGCCTGGATGAGCGATATCAAAATCAATTGATTCTAAGTGTTCATCATCAGCTACACCTGATACATCTGCTAATTCTTTCTTATTAAGATACAAAATGTGGTCTTCGATTCTTGACTCACCTTCATCAAAGATGATGTCTTTAATAAAAATCTTACCTAATTCAAGACGCATATCTTAACCTCCTATAATAATTTTTTATTTAAACTCAATAGGGGAGTGACCCCTAATGAGTTTTTAACTAATTTACTTCTACTTTAATCTAGCTTTAGATTAGTTGTAGTGTTTTTGGATCATTGCTTCTATGTTTTCCAAATTAGCGTCATCTTTATTGATTTCATCAATTTTTTGACCGTCTTTGTACATTAACATAGTTGGTAATCCTAATACTTGTTGTTTGATAGCAACTCTTCTAGCTGAAGTAATGTTTAGTGAACAGAATTTAATTTTGTCACCGTATTTTTCAGCTAATTCATGAACGCCTGGCATAAGTGCCTTACATGGTTCACATCCGTCACTCCAGAAGTCTACGAATACTAATCCTTCAGCTTCTAATACTTCTGGTTCAAAAGTTTTCTTGTCTAATTCTAACATTTCAAATGCCTCCTAAAATTTTTATATTAATATTCTATCCAAAGTCTGACTAATGATGTCGAAATCGACAACCCTGAAATCATCTAAGATTTCGGGCGGCCAACGCTTTGGTTTAGAAATATTCATAAACTTAGTTGCAGTGTTGATAGATTCTTCAATCATCATCAAAGAATCAGTATCAAATTTGTCACCCTTTTCCAAAATAACAGATCTAAAAACAGTTTCGTTTGGTTTTACTGATCCATAAAGTGGGTGAGTGACTAGGCGATAATTTTGATGAATTAAATCGCGAGCTTTTTTCAAAATTCCGATGTAGTCGATATCAATGTATTCAACTGTTACATCATTCCTTTTGATAGCATCTTTAAAAAATTCATTGTTTGTGATTAATAACATCTTTTACCCTACCTGTCTTTTGATTCGTTATAAGCTATTTTCTAGCTCAATATTATTATATAACAAAATCACTCAAATGTAATCATATATAGAAAATCATAATAACCGCTCATAAAAAATCACAAATTACTTTATCAAATGAAATTTAATTTGTTAAAACCAAAACATTAAAACGTAAATAAAAAATTCGAATTCTATTCTGATTTAAAAAGCGATTACGATCTTCCAATCGCTATATGATAGACAATTCTCTGCTCTTATATTATAATTTACTCATAAGTTAATGTCAAATACGTATATAATATATAGAAGAAAATGGAGGACAAAAAAATGGGAGCTAATTTACAAGAAATGTTCAAGAAACTTCCTCAAGTTTCAGAAATTTTAGAATCGGAAGAAATTTTAAAGGCTTATGAAGAATATCCTGAAAGTTTAATTAAAGATTCTGTGAGAGAATCCATAGAATTTTTTAGAAATAGAATATTAAATAAAGAAGAGTTTGATTTTTATAACAAAGATGTTATTGATAAGGCATTTGAACTGATGGACAAAAATTTTTCTCCATCATTGAAACCAGTAATAAATGCTACAGGAGTTATTTTACATACAAATCTTGGTAGATCATTATTAAATGAAAAAGTAGTTGATAATTTGTGTAAAATCGCAGGGAATTATTCTAACTTAGAGTACGACTTAGATGAAGGAAAAAGAGGCTCCAGATATGTTCATGCTGTAGAACTTTTAAAAAGAATCACAAAAGCAGAGGATGCTGTAGTTGTAAATAATAATGCGGCGGCTGTTTTTCTTGCCTTAAATACTTTAGCTCAAAATAAACAAGCTATTATAAGTAGAGGAGAACTAGTTGAAGTCGGAGGATCTTTTAGAATATCTTCAATTATGGAAAAATCTGGTGCAAAATTAGTAGAAGTTGGTTCAACTAACAAAACACATTTATATGATTATGAAGATAATATTAATGAAGAAACTGCTCTTATAATGAAAGTTCATACTTCCAATTATTCTGTAGTAGGATTTAGCGAAAGTGTAAGTGGAGATGAATTGAGAGATTTGTGTGATGAGAAAGGCATACATTTAATAGAAGATTTGGGTTCAGGTTCGTTGATAGATTTGTCAAAGTTTGGGCTTAGTTATGAAAGAACTGTGAAGGATTGTATTAATGAAGGAATTGATTTGGTATCATTCTCTGGCGACAAGATTTTAGGTGGACCTCAAGCAGGAATTATTGTTGGAAAGAAAGAATTGATATCTAAAATTAAGAAAAATCAATTATTAAGAGCGTTCAGAGTTGATAAGTTTACACTAGGTGCTTTGGAAGAAACTCTAAAATTCTACTTAGATGATGAAAAGGCAATTGCAAATATCCCGACATTGAAGATGATATCCATGCCAAAAGAAGAAATTCTCAAAAAAGCAGAAAAACTTAAATCTATGATAGAAAAAGAAGTAGATTTGAATATGGAAATTGTGGAATCTCAAAGCGAAGTTGGAGGTGGGGCATACCCATTAGACAAACTAAATTCGTATTCTATTGCCATTAGACCAAAAATGAAAGTATCAGAATTTGAACGTAGACTTAGACTATCTGATGAACATATTATTGGAACTGTTCATGATGATACATTCTTCATGGATTTAAGGTGTGTTTTTGAAAAAGATTTTGAAAGAATTGTAAATGTAATAAAATCTAATTTATCGTAGAGAACTCTGAGGAAAATCCCGGATTTTTAATTCGGGATTTTTGACTATTTGAACAAAAAATTTAGAAAAAATGTAGGAAAATATTTACAAAGTTAGAATTAATATGTTATAATGACTAAAAAGGATTTGATCCTTGTTTTTTTATTGTTTATTGTTTTAATGTAAAATTTTTAAGTTAATAATATTTAACTCTTTGCATTTTTTGGAAAACGATACACATTAAATAATGTCAATCAGAAGAAAAATCAATAGGAGGTAAATTATGAAAAAAAAGTATAACATAGGTCAGGTAATCACCTATGCTGGAGCGTTTATCGCATTACTTATAGGTTCTGGATTTGCAACGGGCCAAGAAATTTTACAATTCTTTTCTTCATATAGACTATATGGACTTATAGGAATTATGATTTGTTTTGGTTTGTTTACGTTTGCAGGATTATCATTCTTAAATGACGGTTATTATTCAAAATTTGAAAAACCAAACCAAATTTACAAATTAATGTGTGGAAATAAGATAGGAACTATCGTAGATTACTACGCGGTATTTTTTATTTTTTTATCTTATACAGTAATGATTGCCGGTGCACAAGCGACAGCTGTTCAACACTTTAATGCACCGAAATATGTAGGTGGAGCTATTATGGCTGCGGTTGTTATTTTAGTCGTAATGCTTGGACTAGGTAAGATTGTAGATGTTATTGGTAAGATTGGACCAGTTATTGCGATAATGGCAATAGTAATAGGGTTAATTTCTATATTCATGAATATGGGTAATTTACAATCAAGTCTTGATCTTATAGAAAAATTAGTTAACAGTGGAGAAATTAAAGTAGCTAGTAAGAACTTCTTCCTAGCAGCTGGATCATATGTAGGGTTCAATATGATATGGCTAGTTGCGTTCTTGGCAGAAGTTGGAAACACTGCAAAAAGCTTAAAAGATGCTGAAGCTGGTGTTTTCATAGGTTCTACTGGATTTTCAGTTGCAATATTCATAATGAGTATAGCAATCATATTATCAATTCCTGATTTGTACGATTCACAAATTCCGGTATTGGTTTTAGCCGGTAAAATTCATCCAGTTCTTGCAACAATATTCTCTATATTTATAATGTTGGGTATATTTACAACATCTGTTCCATTGTTATGGACTGTAACTGGAAGATTCTTTGATGAAGGAACTAAGAAATACAAATTATTTACTTTAATAGCTGGAATAGTTGGGGCAATCATTGGATTGACTTTGAAGTTTGACTCATTAGTAAACATCGTTTACGTTGTAAATGGATATATAGGAATGGTTCTTTTAGCATGGATGATTTATAGAAGTGCATCTGGAAAAGCTAAAAAACAAAGAATGGAAGCAGCACAAAGAAATAATATTGAATTTGAAGATTAAATTAGTTGGCGATTTTACATCGCTGACTTTTTTTATGAGCTTATTTATAAAAATTTACTATTAATCAGATAAATTAATAACAAAATAATTTATTGTAAAAATCGAATATCCAACAAAAAAACAGCCTAATTTGACCTGAACCCGTAAACACGGAATAATTTAATAATATTTTAAGCGGAATGTAATCTGTACATAACAGGGGACATTC
>NZ_WKZE01000011.1:0-49721 GCF_009678315.1 Finegoldia sp. BIOML-A2 | reverse complement strand
ATAGTTAATCGCTCCTTTTAATATGTTTTGTTTGGTCACTTACATATTAACACAGCTGATTAGCTATGAGTTATTTTGTGTTGCACTTGTTATGATAAATTATCTAAATAAAAAACGGCTTTTAAGATTTCTTTTAAATCCTAAAAACCATTTATTTCAATACTAACCTCTAGATTTGTTTATCTTATATTTCTTTTAAAAATTTTAATGCCAAATACAATTTTCCAAGATCATGGTTGGCATTATGGAGTCCTTCGACCTCATAACAGCTCTCATCTAATACATCTCCTGCTTCAAGAAAGTTATAAAGTTCAAATCCATAAAAATCACAAGCTGCTTGAACACCTGCAAGCTCCATTTCTACTGCTATACATCCTTCTGCCTTTCTCTTTGAAACGAGTCCGCGTGTCTCACGAAGCATAACATCTGTAGTCCAGACTTTTCCCTTAGTGTAGGGAGCTTTTTCCTTAATAAAAAATTCTTCAAGCTTATCATGGTTTTTAATATCAAGATAATCTGAAGGAGCCGCATAGTAATAAGATGCTCCCTCACCTCTATAAGCCTCTGTTGGTATAATGTACTTTCCAAAAGTTTTTTCCTTATCAAGACTGCCACAAGATCCAAACATAATAAATTTATTTGCACCTGTAATCCAATTAACTTCTACACAACCTCCTGAAGCAAGAGCCGAACCCATCATAGTAAGATAAAATACAAATTCTTGACCTTCAAAGCTACTTTTATATACTGATCTTGACCCATTTACAGATCCTATATTTCCAATTTCTTCGCATTCAAAATTATCAAGCAAATATTCTATTATGCTTTTTGAATATATTATCAAACATTTTTCTGCAATATTTTTCTTTTCTCCATAAAAGTCTTTTAGACTGATAAGTGGCTCTGTTTCATTATCAAAACTATCTATTATCATATTATTTCCTCCAAATTCAGATTTTATAATTCTATTGACGAGATTTACACTAATTTCAAGATTTGTTTTATATCGTTGAGATTTTCAGCAAAATAAATTCCCTCTTGTCTCTTGTTGGAAGAAAGTCCTTTTTCAATCATATGATTCAGAAATGCTTTCAAATCATTGTAGTAACCGTTCAGGTTGTAAATAATGCAAGGTGAATTCATCTGTTTCAATGACACTTTCGACATTACTTCTGAGATTTCTTCTAATGTTCCCGTACCACCTGGAAAAGCAATAAAGGCCTCACCCAGCTCAATCATTTTGTTTTTGCGTTCTGTCATATCCTCGGTCACGATTAACTTAGTTAATCCGTCATGTTGAAATTCGTTTTCGACAAAAAATTTCGTCTCTACACCTATAACTTCACCACCAGCCTTCAAAACACTGTCAGCAATCGCACCCATCAGACCAGATTTGGAGCCTCCATAGACTAGTACATTTCCACTGTTTCCAATCCATGCACCCAATTGTTCAACTGCTTTTCGTAAACAAGGGTCATTTCCTTCGTTTGCCCCAAGATAAACTGTGATATTCATTAAAAATTTTCTCCTTCAAAATTCTATTTATCTAATCTATACTAGTTTATATATCACTGCATACACAACCAAAACAAATTAATTGTCCTATTGATAAAAGATGCTAAAATTTATTTATTTTTTTCTTTAATAAGATTATTATACTCTTCTTCTAGTTTTTCTCTTTCCTCTTTGGGTATCTCCATTGCTAGTCTAGAACTGATAGATGATATTCTAAAATCAAGTAATAAACTATCTCTATCCTTGCTAATTTTTGTCTTCTTTTTTCTATTTTTGTATTGTGATAAATTACCTTTAAAATTTTTGATTCTTTTATTTTCTATAATCAGAAGTGTATCAGCTATTTTATTTATAAACTCCTCATCATGACTTACAAAAATAAATGGTCTATCATAAGATTTCAATAGATTTTCTAAACTTTCTATTGCTCTTATATCCAAAAAGTTTGTTGGTTCATCAAATATAAGGTAATTAAAGTCAGATGTTAAAATTTTAGCCAATTTTACCTTAGCTTTTTCTCCATCGCTTAATACATTTATAATCTTATATACATCGTTAGTCTTAAACCCTAGTCTTGCAAGAACAATTCTTGTCATTGTTTCATCATATATAGACGTATTTGATACATTTTTTAAGATGCTGGAATTTTCTTCTAAAATATCACTCATTTGACTAAAATAACCTATCTTAAGATTTGGATGCACCCATATATTTTCTTTATTAAGAATCATCTTTAAAAGAGTAGTTTTCCCACTTCCGTTTTCTCCAATTATCGCTATTTTAGAATTGTTATTTATTTGGAAGTTGGATTTTTCAAACAAAACCTTATTTCCAAACTTTTTATTTATGTTTTCCGCTCTTATCAATATTTTAGAATGAATTCGTTTATTATCTGGAATGGATAGTTGTATCTCTTTTTCTTCTTTAGGTTTTTCTTTTATATCAAGTTGATTTATCCTAGATTCTACAGCTTTTACTTGTTTGTCTAATTTTTTCTTGTTTCCTTGACCACCCATCTTATGGAGTCTTGCTTCTGAATTTCCCATCCTTTTAGGCGTGGTTCTTACTTTTGATGATTGTTCCTTTATATTTATGGCTAGATTTTCTAGTCGTCTTTTTTCTTTTATAAAATTCGAATACTCTTTATCTTGAAACTTTTGTCTTTTTTCTCTTTCTTCAAGATAGAAATTGTAGTCCCCATTATATTCTTCAAATTTTCCGTTCTTTAATTCTAGAATCTTTTTACAAGTTCTATTTATGAAATCACGATCATGCGAAATTATAAGGTATCCTGTTTTTCTTGAATTAAGCTTTTCTATAAGTTCTTCCTTTTGCTTTAAATCTAAATGAGATGTAGGCTCATCTATTAAAATAAACTTAAAACTATCTGATAAAATATCTGTTAGTTTTAATCTTTGTTCCTCACCCGGACTATAATCGTCATCAATCTTTAACTGAGATTTGGAATAGATTTCATCAGAAAAATTCTTAGCTTGAATATCATAATTTAATAAATATCCTAAATCTCTATCTACTCTTACTTGACCAGTATAGTCGTTATCAAGTCCTAATATTATTCTTAAAAGAGTAGTTTTGCCCGTTCCATTGTCACCTATTAAGGCTATCTTATCATTTTCATTTATTGATAAACTATCAATTTCAAATAGTTTTTTATCTGGTAAAGTTTTTATTAAGTTTTGTATATATATCATAAATCCTCCTATGTTTTTTTGAGAGGATTTTTCCTCTCTTAGTTATTTATAAGACTATATATATTGTTCATTTGTCTGTACCTCCTACTACTATTTAATAATTTATACCCATAAAAAACAATAAACCCTCTATCATCTTAAACCGATTGACTTGTCCATTTTACACCTTATTGCTCACCATAGCAATAACTCCATCTATCTTTTCGGTAGATTTTTCTTTGTCAGCTTTTATTTTTCAGCGGAATTTGTATATATAAAGATTTGAAACCTTTAGTCATACTTGAAGGTCTTCCTCTCTGTTTTGGTTTAAGCCCATCAAGTCCTTGATTTCTAAAATCAGTTCAGAATTTTACTAGTTTATCTTAATATTATTTACTATTTTACACGAGCAATACACTCGTCTATTCACACTCTATACTCATATAATACTCATCGCAAAACTTATCCCACTTAACTGTATAGTCATCATGTGTGAGCAAGGTCAAGTCTTTTGCTGTAAATATATTTCTTTTTCTTGCTTCATCAAAGAAATAGTCAAATCCACAGAAGGTTTCACTAAGATAGGCGTATACGTACTTGAATCCAAGGCTATATGCAAGGTAGAGGCGTGTGTGCCCATCTAGGGACGTGTATGTGTCTTCGCGTTTTGTAACTGGGATAATCACGTCTTCTTCTCTATTGACAAAGCTCTTAACTGCCTCTAATTTATCACTATCTATAAAGAACTGTATCGGCTGGATTTTATCTAGATCAAGCTTAAAAACCTCCACGTCTTTGAATTTCTTAATAAGCTTACCACTTTCATCATAAAAATTTGTGATGTGCTCTGCATTAAATCGAAACTCTTCAATGACCTCGTCAAAATATGCTTCTTCTCCTTTTATAAGTGCCTCGGTCTGTGATATGATTTTAATTTCTACAGGCACATCGCCATCTACAATGTAGCAACCGTGCTGATATAGTGCTTCTTGACTGAAGCGATTGTCATCATATGTATTGATTCTATCTATTCTCATTTATTCTCCTTGAATAGTTTTCTTTGAAGTTTTGTATAAATGGCGATTTCTTCACGTTATTACTCCTTATAATCAAAAGACCCGACTTACACCGCTTTAAGAGGCGTGTCGGGTACTGTTGCTTATATAATATAGTAATTACCTTGATTTGTCAATTTTTTCAAACCACCATCCAGTTCTATAGACTTAGCTCTCATGCTCTATTTACAATTCAAAAATCTCATCTGCCACTTCATTTAAAAATTCTATATCATGGGAAACAATAAAAATTATTTTATCTTTATTTCTATATTTTTTGATTAGCTCAGATATTTTTATCATATTAGCATAATCCATCCCACTAGTTGGCTCATCATAGTAAATAAAAGTAGAGTCTTTACACATTATGGACGCTATTGCAAGTCTTTGCTTTTGTCCTCCTGATAAACTCATCGGATGCCTTTCAATAAATTCGTCCAGACCTAAATCTTTTAAAATGATTTTCGCCTTTCCTTCATCAAAATTCTTTACACCTAGGCTAAGCTCTTTGAATACTTCATCTGTAAATAATTGATGATTTACGTCTTGCATAACAAGTGAAGAATTTTTAAGTCTTCCTTTTTTAGATAGTTTTTCTCCTTTAAAATAAATTTCTTCTTTTGATTTTTTCTCAAGACCTATTAAACATCTAAAAAGCGTTGATTTTCCACGTCCATTGGATCCTATTATGCCATAAATTTTACCAAGTTTAAAAGAAATGTTTTTTACACTTAAATATTCATCATCAGTAAATTTGTAGCTAAGATTTTTTATCTGATATTCTCCACCATCTTTTAAATAAGGAACTTCTAATTCGCTTAATTCTTTATCTCTTAAACTTAAAGCGTTCAATTCATTTTTATCAAACTTTAAAAATTCACTTCTTGTATAAGTTTTTTTAAGTTTGCCTTTATCTATCAAAAATACACGATCAACTATGTCCATCAAATAATAAATTCTATGCTCTGCTACAATTATGCTTATGCCTTTTTCTTTTAGTGTTTTAAGCATTTGTGTCAAAACACTTATGCTTTTAATATCCAAATTTGATGAAGGCTCATCCATAACTATAATCTTTGTGCCCGCTATATAAGAAGCAGCAATGCAAAGAATTTGTTTTTCACCGCCGGATAGATTAAATATATTTCTATTCAAAAGATTTTTTATCGGGAATATCTCAAGCATATCACTTAAACGCCTGTCCATCTCTTCTCTTGCAAGGCCAATATTTTCTAAATAAAACAATAATTCTAATGTCGTATTAACATTAAAGAAATATGTCTTAGGATTTTGAAAAACAGTTGAGACAAGCATTGAGATTTGATAAAGCTCCAACTCTTTTATATTTTTACCATCAATAATTATTTCGCCCTTTGTTTTTGCGTTATCATACCTTACAGCTAGTCCGTTGATAGAATTTATTAAAGATGACTTACCGCTTCCGCTTTTTCCTGTAAATAGCACACACTCTCCCTCGGATATGGATAGTGATATATCGTCCAATATATGTTCTTTTCCATAATCAAGACTTAAATTTTTTATTTTTACCATATTAAGCCTCCCACAATAAGTCCAGCAACTGCTATAACATAAACAAAATCAATTAGCTGTATCTTTACACTGATATATCTGGTCTTGGCAATTGGATTTTCTATCGCCTTTGTTTCTGCCGCTTTTGCAATGTCATCTGCAATATTTGAAGATATAATTAGTAGTGGCACTGAAACATATTCAAGATATTTGATTGGATTTTTAAAATTTATCCCTCTTACCTTCATAGCCATTTTGATGTTTTTCTTCTCCTCTTTAAAAGATGGGAAAAATCTAAACATAACCGCAATAGGTATGGAAAGATTTTTTGGAATTTTAAGCTTATCCATTGACGAGATTATTGCACCTACATCAGATGTTTTTATCATAAGACTAGCTGCCATAAATGGCAATAAAAACATTCTAAAGACTATAGGTATACTTAAAAACATCTTGAGTATCGGGTTTAGTGTAGATAGAATCATAAAATTAGGTAAAGAATATAATGCTATACATAAAATTATCCATTTAAAAAGTGTTTTTTTGTACCCATTCAAATAAAACAAAATACCAATAAGACAAACAATCGCTAGTTCAAAACGGATGTTTATGCTATGCGCAACAGTTAATCCTGTAAGAAATACTACTAATATCTTACTTATTGGATTGGGATTAAAGGGAGCATTTGAAGAAAAGGTAGGCATTATACAATGCCTGCTTTTTCAAAGTGTTTTTTCAATAGAGCCTTGCCTATATATGCTCCAATTATTCCTCCTAGAAAAGCACCTAAGGCTACTAAGGCCATGTGAGGATATGTTATTAGTTTTTCCATTGCATCAACATAATCTTTTCCCATCATTTCAATAGACATTTTCAAATATTTTTCTTTTGCTAAAAGCATTTGCATTAAAGAGCTACATATCCATGTGCTGAAGATTGCATAAGAAAGCATATTGTATTTAAAAGAATTGTAATTGCCAATCTTTCTAATTAATTCTGCTATTATCATTACTATAAGCGATAAAACTACAACTACATAAGTATGTCCAGCAGCAAACATCACAAGCGGTGATATCATACCGAATATAAATAACGCCCATGGTTTTTGAACCTTAGTCATAAATAACATAACTACAGTTCCTGCAACTATGGCTAATACTGTCGGGTATATTAAAAACAATATCGGAATCATGCCCATCATGCCAATTCCAAACATCAAGGCGAAATAAATTACGCCAAAAACACCGATGCTTACTAAATCTTTTACTTTTAATTTTTTATTATCCATTTTAACCTCCTAATAAATAAATTCTTCTGGTATTTTTGTTTTTTCTCATTATTTTATTTTTAATTATTTACATTCATATTTGAAAGAGCCTTGGCTTGCATTGCTAAACCTACCATTATCATAGTAAAATCTACAACTGGTTCTGTCCACCAAACAGCCCCTGCTCCAAATATTCTTGGCAATATAAGTAAGGCTGGAGCAAGTAGTATTAACTGCCTTAGCATTACAATCATTCCAGCTTTTTTCCCATCCCCAATCGCTTGAAAAAAAGTTATTGTCATAATCATAATTCCATAAAGAATAAATACTGAATAGAATATTCTGAAATTATTAACTCCGCTTGAAATTATATCCTGACTTACTTTAAATAAACCAAGTAACTGTTTTGAAAATACTTGTGCTGGTAACCAAAAAATTGCTGCAAGTACTGTTCCTCCTATAGAAAATATCTTCATAGTTTCCTTTACTCTATTATATTGTTTTGCTCCAAAGTTTGTGCCAATAATCGGCTGTAACCCCTGACTCATTCCCCAAATTGGTATAAATGAAAACCCATAAAATCTCAAAGTTGCTGACATTAATATTGCATTTGGATCTCCTCCGTATTTAAAAGCTTGTCTATAAAGCAATGTTTGCTGAACCATGAAAAATACTTGCATGATCATAGCTGATACTCCTACTCCAAACATTTCCTTTGATATATCTTTTTCTTTTTTTATTTTCCCTATTTTTACATTTTCACTTTTATTTTTAAAATAATAAAGAGTAATGACAGCTTGAATTATTTGTGCTGTTACAGTGGCTATAGCTGCTCCCTCAATGGCATAATCACCCATTAATTTCATTAGTATTGGATCAAGAGCTATATTGATAAAGGCACCAAGTCCCATAATAATCATTGCTCTTTTCATAAGACCTTCACCACGCATTACCATATTAGCTGACTGGGTAAAGTTTACAAATATTGAACCTATAAATATTACTCTTAAATACCTTATTCCTAATGCCTTTATTTCTCCTGTTGCTCCAACTAAATCTAAAAAATATGGTCCTAGAAGTATTCCTCCTATTGTTATAATCGTTGAAAAAAAGATAACCCAATAGATAAGATTTCCCATAAGTTTGTCTATTGTATCTTTATCACCCTTTCCCATGGATCTTGATAAAATTGATGCCGAACCTATCCCTATAAGCGTTGCAATCCCATTATTAAAAAATGTAAGTGGCATAGCTATTGAGCAGGCCGCCATAGCATTCTCACCAATTATTTGTCCAGCAAATATTCCATCCATAAGTGGATATAGTCCTATAACTACCATCCCAATTACTGCTGGTATAGATAGTTGAAACATCAAAGACAATGGCTTCTTGGTTAACAACTGTTCTTTCATGTTTTGTTTCATTTTTAATCCCCTCAATAAATAAATTCTTCTGCCATTTTTGTTTTTTCTATTAAATTCTTGTAAACTTTTGATTTTTGTAAAAGCTCTTCATGTTTGCCTTCACTTTCTACTTTTCCGTTTTTAAGAACTACTATCTTGTCTGCATTTTCTATGGATTTCATTCTGTGTGAAATGATGACAACAGTTTTATCTTTAACTAAATTATTTAAAGACTCTTGAATCTTTTTCTCGTTGTCAACATCAAGGCTTGCTGCTATCTCATCTAAAATCAATATCGGCGCATCTTTTAAGAAGGCTCTGGCTATTGATAACCTTTGTCTTTCTCCGCCTGATAGCTCAGCGCCGTTCTCACCAATAACTGTATCGAAACCCTTATCCATCCTTTCTATAAAATCTGTGCAGTTTGCAAGTTTTGCTGCCCTTTTAACTTCTTCGTCACTTGCATTTTGCTTTCCGATTCTAATATTTTCCATAACGCTTTGATTAAAGAGAACTACATCTTGGAAAACTATTGAGACCTTGTCAAAAAGAGATTCTGTTGATATTTCTTTTATATCTTTGCCGTCGATTAGGATTTCTCCCTCGTCGTAATCATAAAGTCTTGATATAAGTTTCAAGATAGTTGTTTTGCCACAGCCGCTTGCACCTACTAAAGCAGTAACCTCTCCCTGCTTAGCTCTAAAGCTTACCCCATTTAAAACTTTTGCGTCTTTATTGTAGGCAAACTCAACATCTTTTAGATCAATATCAAATTTTTTCAAATTATAGTCTTCGCCTTCCTGTAAATTTTGATTTTGAATTTCTTTTAGTCTTTCAATTTTAGGCGATAAATAAAATATCTCCATCATGCCCTCTTTAGATGCATCTAGAGAGTCTTTTAGCTTTATCGCCGCTAGTAAATAGCCTACAAGATAGAGAGGGCTTATCTCTTTACTAATAATTAGATTTACGCCAACAAATATTACGACAGCAAGGGAAATAAAACTAAATATTGAAGATATAGACATAGTTAAAATTGTAGTTATTTCCGCTTTTAAGTGCACTTTTTCACTTTTATCCATTTTTTCATATAGCTTTTCTTTCATTTCCTCTGATAAGCCGTATGCTTTAATCTCCATTTGCATTTCTATATTTTCCTGAAAACTTTCTGAGTTTTTTCTTAGAATATCATAATATCTTTTATGTCCCTTAACCTGATATTTTTTAGATAAGGGTATGAATATAAAGCTTAAAAGAGATGGAATAATTACAGCTAAGCCCATCTTGACATTACCCATTAGCATCATGACGGATATAAGCGGGAAGAAGAGTGCCATGCCGCCTACCTTTGGTATTGAATGGCTCATTGCATGCTCTATACCTTCAATATCAGACATGATTGTTTGTGAAAGGTCGGAAATGTCATGTTTAGAAAAGTATGATAGAGGCAGTTTTGATAAATATTCCGCTGTCCTTATTCTTAAATCTGCACTTTCTTGATAGGTTGTGCTATATAATTTATCGTATTCGATAGAAAGCAAAATATACATTGCTAGCAAGGTCAAGGCTGAGAATACTATATAAAAGCCCTTGCTTTTGCCCATATTTTCCAAAACTTCCTGAGCAAAAATCATAAGTAAAATGGCAGGAAGCATGTTTATGCAATAAGTAAGAAATGAGGATAGTGTTGCTTTAGTCAAATTTCCCGCTCCCTTATCTGTAAGGGCAAATCTTTTTTTATAAAACTCCTTCATTTGAAACCCTCCATTCATTCGCACTGTTAAACATCTCTTGCAGTCTCTTATAGCTTGTATCTCTTGACATTAATTTTTTGTCAGAGCCTCTTTCTATAATTTTCCCACTATTCATTACAAGTATTTCATCAAGGTCTTTAATTGTTGATAACCTATGTGCAATCATGATAACTGTTTTATCCTTCATAAGATTTTTGAAAGCTTTTTGTAGTTCAAACTCGTTATCTGGGTCAATTGATGCTGATGCTTCGTCCATAATAATAATTTTGGAATCCTTTAAAATTGCTCTAGCAATTGCAATTCTTTGTTTTTCTCCTCCGGATAAATAAACTCCTTTTGATCCTATGATAGTATTTTCTCTTTCTGGGAATTTGTCTAATATCAGATCGCATCCTGCTAATTTTAAGGCTCTCATAACGTCATCTCTTGTCGCATCTTTATTAGCTAAAAAAACATTATCATAAATACTTCTTTTGAATAATTTTGAATCTTGAAAAACAAAGGAAATAGCTTTAATTAAGGCTTCGTCAGAATATTCACTTATTGGAATCCCACCTATCTTTATTTTTCCTTCATTAACATTGTAAAAACCCGATATAAGTTTTGCTACTGTAGATTTCCCTGATCCAGATGAACCGACTAGTGCATAGGACTTTCCCTCTTCTAATTTAAAGGATAAATTTTCAATGACAGCTTTATCGTTATAAGCAAAGCTAACATTCTCAAATTCTATATTGTAGTTTTTAAAATTATTGACATTGCCATGCACCAATTTGTCTTTTTGCATATCTTCGTAAAGCGCCTCTAAAGTATCTACTGCATAATTGCCTTGAGAAATGTACATAGAGTACCACATCATTCTCATAAATGAAACGAAGAGAACTCCTGATAAAAATAAAATCATAATAAGCTCAAGTAAAATCACCTTTGCGTTACCCAAGCTAGCAATAAAATAAACTATAGGAATAATTAAAATTGCAATCAGTCCAAAAAATAGCCATTGATACAAAACATAAGGTTTTCTACAAGATAGTGAATAATCGTAAGCATACTTTGAGTAATCTTTTATCGCCTTGTAAAAACTTTTAAATGACTCTACATTTGCTCTAAATATTTTTACAACTTGCATTCCTCTAACGTATTCAACAGTCTCTGCACTTAATTTAGATAGCGCTTCTTGGTATATCTTCATAAATTTTTGCTCGCCCATCATTGCCCCTAAAATTAAGCCGCCAATTATTGTAAGAGCAAGCAAGGTTATGCCAACTCTTATACTTACTATAAAACCAAGCGCAAGTACAAGTATGGGTGTAATTATTGCTTGCGAGCTATCGGGAATCATGTGCGCTACTACCTGATGAGTTTGTGCGGCGTTGTCATCTATTATCTTTCTTATTTGACCAGATGGATTCAAGTCAAAGAACCTAAAACTAGCTTTCTCTAAACCATCTATCCCTCTTTTCCTCAAATTTGTTTCAAGCCTAAATCCCAAGATGTGTGAAAACATTCCTGAAACAAAATAAAATACCGCTCCAATTGTTAGTGTAATAACAGATTTTAATGCTAAGCTCTCTGCACCAGATAAATTTGAATTAATTATTAACTTATCCAGAAATTTGTAGATTAAATAATATCCATATACCGTAAGTACAGCAGATATAGCAGAAAATACTATAGCTAAAACCCCAAGATATTTTTTATCCTGTACATAAGCAAATAGTTTTTTGTAAATCTTCATAATCATCTCCCCTTTCTTTGATGTTCCTTTTAGGTATAAATTTACTTAGCTGATAATAGCTATCATTGCGTTTTTATTATACATCGGCTATAATTACTAATACAATGGTTTTAAAATAATAAGGCTAATTGGAATATTGTCTAAAAGGGATAGGTGTATTATGACATATTACGATTTTGTAAAAGATTATATGAAAGTAGATGAGTGTAAAAACAATAAAAAGTATTCAAGCGCAGGACACACTTTTTGTTGGAGTAAAGAAGATTTAACTTATGCAGAAGGCTTGTATTGGTTTTATGAAGGAGATGGATTTATTATTGATATCCATGACTTTTATATAAGTGAAGAATTAATTAAAGAAAGTACTTATAATATCTCAGACTATGTTTCAATATACACAAGCTACATAGTCAGCGCAAACGGGGAGAAATTCAGTCCGTATCAAACGCTTACCGCAAACTCTTTATGTACTCTTGATTTTGATAATATAAAAGATGACTTCCTATTTTTATTACACGAGAACTGCTATTATCTTGCTGTTTCTATAGGCTTTAAAAGAGAACTTTTGGAAAAGCACCTATCATCCATTAATATTGATCCAGAATCTTTTTATTCGAACTTATTTCAAACTAATCAAATTATACTTACAAAGGCCCTAGAAAAAGTGGCAATGGAAATCTTGAATTGCAAGATGGATGCCCCTGCCGCAGATTTTTTCTTTAAAGCCAAAGCAAATGAATGGGTGAGTATAGTAATAGATACCTACTTAAATAGGAAGAAATATAAAATTGAGTCTGATGATAATAAAGCACTTGAAGATGTAGCAAGATTCTTAGATGATCATTTCGCCATGAATGTAAATCAAGAAACCCTTGAAAAAATATCTAAAATGAGTGGAACCAAATTAAAAAATTTGTTCAAAGAAAAATATCGTCAAAGCATTACAGAATACACTCAAAGAAAAAGAATGAATGTGGCTGAGACTCTTCTCTTAAATACCGATCTACCTATAAAGGAAATTGCAGAATCTGTTGGATACACATCCCATAGCAAATTTTCTATTTATTACAAAAGATATAAAGGAAAACTTCCTAGTGAGGTCCGTAATTTAGCTTGCAAACATCTCAATTTAAAATGCGATTATTGTGATTAAAATTATTTTTATATTTATACACCTTTATCTTATATGAGTTTATAGATATTTGTATAGGTATATATAAATTTGGTAAAAAGCAAAAAGAGCAGCCTAATTTAAGCTACTCTTGTAGAAAATACAAAATGAGTTAATTGTAGGGTATGTGAAAAGTTTTGTGTATCAGCTCCTCCTGATAGGTTGTGAGCTGATATTTTTTTGATTTTTAAAAAAATATACTTTTATTACTGAAATCTGAAAGTTCAGATATTTGTAACCTAATTTTGGCACAATTAAACTAAAAGGTCAAGATTTTTCTAAAAATCCCCCTTTTTGCCTAATTGATTTTCTTAAAAATTTGAAGATTTCTGTCAAGAGCTGGTCGTCAGACCAGGGCTATGCCTTTACTCTTGATTTAAAGATTCAAATTTTTTATTATTTTGATGGCAAAATTTAGATTCTGCCTTCAAAAAATATTGATAGTTGTGACAGTATTTGATTCCATCCTCTTATTCTACTCGTCCATTTACTTGAAGCATCTACCATTGCTAGATACAAGCTTTTTTGTAGGGCGTAGTCGTTTGGAAATATTGTTTTGTTTTTTGTTACTTTTCTAAGTTGTCTATTAAAATTTTCTATGCTATTTGTTGTATATATTAGTTTTCTTATTCCTTCTGGATATTTGAAATATGTTGCTAATTCAGCCCAATTGTTTCTCCGTGAATTCACACACATTGGGTATTTTTTGCCCCATTTTTCTTCAAATATATCTAGATTACTTAGTATTAGTTTTTCTGTTGATGCTTTGTATACTGTTTTTAAGTCTTTCATTAGCTCTTTTATATCTCTATATGATACGAATTTTGTTGAATTTCTTATTTGATGAATTACGCATTTTTGGATTTCTGTTTTTGGGTATACACTTTCTATTGCTTGGCTAAATCCCGATAAATTATCTGTTGAAACTATTAATATATCTTCTAATCCTCGTTCTTTTAATTGATTTAATACCAATAGCCAGTATTTACTTGATTCGTTTTCTCCTACCCACATTCCAAGGATTTCTTTGTATCCTTCGGTATTGTATCCTAGTGCTATATATACTGCTTTTTTTACTACTATGTTATTTTCTCTTACATGATAGTGTATTACATCTAAAAATACAAATGGATATACTTTTTCAAGTGGTCTATTTTGCCATTCTTCAATAATTGGTAGTATTTTATTTGTTATTTTGCTTACCATGGATTCTGATATTTCAAATCCATAGATTTCTTTTATGTGTGTTGATATATCTCTTGTTGTCATCCCTTTTGCATACATAGATATTATTTGGTTTTCTATGTTTGATATGTCTTTTTGATATTTTTTCAATGCTTGTGGCTCAAAGGATCCTTCTCTGTCTCGTGGGATGTTTAGGTCTATGTTTCCGTATGATGATTTAACTGTTTTTTTACTTGATCCATTTCTTGTGTTTAATGACAGTGGTTTTTCACCATATTCATAATCTAGATGTTCATCTAACTCTGCTTTTAACATTTGCTCCATTGTATCGCCTAGAAGATCTTTCAAAGCTTCTTGAAGATCTTGTACTGTTTCTGGTTGATACTCTTCGATTAACATCTTGGATATTTTGTTGAGTCTTGTTTCTGGTCTTTTTCTTGGCATTTTAAAATCCTCCTGATTATTATTATATCAGGAGGATTCTATACACAAACTATTTCACAGTCTCTAATTGTATTTTTTGTGTTTCCTCATACTAGTCTCAAAACTACTCTTACGTCCATGTAGTTTTTTTGAGTCTTTTTTACATATCCTTCTTTATCTTTTTCAAATACAAAATGCTTATAAAACTGCTTAAAATGCAGGATTTCTAAATTTACATCTTTTGTATTAACGCTACAGCTTCAGCAGTCGATTTCTGCCAATCAAAGCTTCCTATTCGGTCGCTTCTCCTGGGAAATCTTTGCATGAGACCTGCCTCTACTTTTCAGTGTATCTTCGCTTCTTGACAAGTAGGGCTAGGGCTTCAACGTGCGTTGCCTTTTACTTGGGAACATAATTTTTTATCCTCGTCATTCTTGTGGGAGCACAATTTATCAATATCATTGTCTTTGGCATTTTTTCTTTTATCTTTGAAATTATTTGAATCTAGACTATCTTTTACTCCTGTTTTGAAATAGGATGTTAAGTCATATGGATGGACTGTTCCTTCTTTGTCAATTCTGCCTACCACAACTTTTTCAACTATGCTTTCAAATACTATTCTGTTAAATTCCTCTATAATTTCTCTATTCTCTAAGATCTTTTTAAATTGCTTTAGTCTTTCTTTAATAAAACTTTCATCTTTTATTGTTAGTTCCAGTGTTTTCTTTTCATCAAGTAATTCTTCTTTTTGTTTTGTAAGTTTTTATACTTTTTAGTATAAACTTCTTCATCTATATTATCTTCTAAATGAAGATCAACTAACTTTCTTTCTTGACTAATGATTCTATTTAATTGGTTTTCTAACTTTTTCAAATCTTTGACTAAAGTATTATCATTTATTTCTTCTTTTATAAAGATACTTTTTGTTGTAGGGTCATAATCATAACTAAGGCAACCTTGAAAACCAATAAGCTCCCCCTTTTCCATTTTCATTTTCAATCCTTTTTTACATGGGCTGAGTTATTTTCTACTTCTTGTTGAGCTACTGAACTTAATATTGTTAATAGTAATTCTCCATTCATTGTCAAAGTATCTATATTTTCTTATTCAAAGACTTTAAATATTTCTTTTATATTAATTATTTAATTTCCATGATTCCGCCTTAGCTTTTGCATTGATAAGATCAGAATAAAGCCCATTATTTTTAATCAGTTCTTCGTGATTTCCACGTTCTACTATTTCTCCATCTTTTAAGACTATAATCTGATTTGCATTTCTTATTGTCTTTAGTCTGTGGGCAATCATTATTACTGTCTTATTTTTTGTTAATGATTCTATTGCTTCTTTAAGCTTATCTTCATTTTCTGGATCTATACTTGCTGTGGCTTCATCAAAGATTATGATGTCCGCATCTTTTAGCATGGCTCTAGCTATTGAGATTCTTTGTTTTTCTCCACCAGATAGACTTGCTCCACCTTCTCCGATGATAGTGTTATATCCTTCTGGTAAAGCTTCTATAAATTCATGACATCTTGCTTTTTTTGCAGCTTCTACAACTTCTTCATGGCATGCATTTTGTTTTCCAAATTTTATATTGTTTTCAATTGTATCTTCAAAGAGATAGACGTCTTGAAAGACCATGGAAATAGAATTCATTAAGTTTTCTATCATATAGTCCTTAATATTCTTTCCACCTATTAAAATTTCTCCAGAATTTACATCCCAAAATCTTGCTATGAGATTACAAAATGTTGTTTTACCAGATCCAGATGGACCAACTATGGCAGTCATGGTATTTTCTTTTATCTCTGCTGATACATTTTTTAAAATTGGTCTGTCATCATAGGAGAAAGAAATATTTTTAAAGACTATATCATGATTTTTTATAGGCTCTGTAATACTTCCTTCTCTCATATCAGGCATAGAGTCGATAAAACCTACAGAATCTATGGCATTTTCGCAAGCTCTTAGGATTGCCATGTTTGATCCTGCCCCGATTAATCCTTCAAAGATAATAAATGATGCCATAATCATAAGAATTGTTTCAGCAAGTGGAAGTTCACCAGATAAATTTAATTTTAATGATACATAGACCATAGCTACTGTTGTTATTCCCATTACAATTCTTTGAATTACTGTGTATGGTGCTACAGATATTTCTAAATCTAAAAGTATATTTGATGTATCTTTTATAGACTTTCTTAAAGCCCTGTTATTTTCTCCACCAAGATTATAGGATTTTATAATCTGCATACCTTGTAAAGTTGCTAATACTTCTTTTGTAAGTCTTGTTTGTGTTTCTGTCATCTTGTCTGCATTAGCTGATGATTTTTTCTCCATCATTGATGTAACTATAAAGAATACTATTACACCTGCTACAGCAACCAGTCCTACCTTTACGTTAAAAATTAAAGTTCCAAGGACAAAGACTAGAGTATTTAAAACTCCACCAAGTACAAGAACCAAAAGCATAGGCACCCACATTTCTGCTTGGGAAAGTGAAGATGTAGCAATAGTAGTTAATCTTCCTAGTGAAAAGCTTGAAAAGAAACCCATAGGAACTCTTTTTATTTTTTCTCCTATTTCTATCCTCTTATGAGCTGCCATAAAATATCCAGCGTGTGTTTGTGCCATTTGTGATGATTTTTGTGTCATTATCTTTCCAACAAGGGATATAACTAATATTCCAAGACAAACAAAGATAGCCTTATAATCTAAAGTTTTAGAAAATATATTTACCAGCATATAGTAAATTGCTCCAAACTCAAGGGCATTAAATACTGCGTGCAAAAATCCAGCGAGAATAGATTTCTTAATATATACCTGTTCTTCTTTTGAAAAATTCCATATCTTTTTAAACACATTAAGCATTTTCATCACCCCTTAAATTTGCAGCATACATTTCCTTATAAAGTTCTGATGACTTTAATAGTTCTTCATGACTACCATAAGAATTTAATTTGCCATCTTTTATAACAAATATCCTATCTGCATCAACAATTGTCTTTAACCTATGAGCGATTATGATTAAAGTTTTACCCTTAACTAGATTTGCCAAGGCGTTTTGTATGAGAGCTTCATTTTCAGGATCTATATAAGAAGTTGCTTCATCTAGAATTACGATTGGTGCATTCTTTAGCATGGCACGAGCAATAGATATTCTTTGTCTTTCTCCTCCAGACAGATGACCTCCACCTTCACCAACTCTTGTATCATAACCATTAGATAGATTCATAATAAAATCATGGCAGGCAGATTTTTTACATACCTCTATGATTTCTTCGTCAGAGGCATTCTTATTTCCAAGCCTAATATTTTCCTTTATAGTCATATCAAAGAGGAAATTGTCTTGGGATACAAAAGAAATAAGTGAAGACAAATTTTCGAGCGACACATCTTTTGTTTCTACTCCGCCAATTTTAATAGATCCCTTATCTACATTCCAAAATCCAGCAATGAGTTTTGCTATTGTGGACTTACCTGACCCAGAAGGACCAACGAGGGCTGAAACATTAGATTCTTTTATTTCCATAGAAAGATTATCAATGACTTTCTTTTTTCCATCGTAAGAAAAGTCTACGTCTTGAAGTTCTATATTATAGGATTCTATTTTTTCTCCCTTGTCAATATTTTCTAACTCTCTTGAATCTAAAATTTTTCCTATTTCAGAAGTTATAGTTGATATTCTTGACATATCATCCATATAGTTCATGATTTTTAAAATGCTAGAAACTGTAGCAAAGGATAAGACGATTAAGGTAATTAAATTTCCTAAATCAATACTTCCATTTATATAAAATAAAATCCCAAAAGGTATGATGGTAATAATTCCCATAGGAGAAAGTAATCTACCTATGGCAACCCTATTCATAGATTCACCCATCCAGTTATAATAAAAGCTTGCATTGTCATAAACTGCATCAGCATATTTTTTATAAGATGATTCGCTTTGATTAAATGTCTTTATTACTTCTATCCCATTTATATACTCAACAATGGAATTATTCATATGTTGACCAATGGCAACTGACTTTCCAAACATTTCTTTATAATGAGCATTCATAACAGACATCATGGTAGCCATTCCCACCACAAATGGAATTAGTGATAGCAAGGTCAATCGCCAATCTAAGGTAAACATATAAATAAATAATAGAACAGGTCCTACTAAGTTTGCAGTAAATTCTGGCACTAAGTGGGCAAGGGATGTTTCCATAGAATCAACTTGCTCAACTATAATATTTTTTAATTCTCCAGATGATCTTGATAGTACATCTCCCAATGGCATCTTAAATAATTTTTTGGAAATATCATTTCTAATTTCTCCTAATGAATTAAAGGTTGCCGTATGAGAAATACTTGTTGATATTCCTGCTGCCACTTCTTTAATAACAAATGTTATTAAAATACTTATGCAAAGTGGAGTGTATAAGCTCATATCCCTTATGCCATTAATCAAATTCACAATAATTTTCGCCATAAAAATATAAGAAAAAAGCCCAGCCAATACTCCAATTATTGCCAGTAAGATTGACATAAAATATGAGCCTTTTCTCTTTTTTACATATTGTTTTATTAGATCCATCAAATCCCCTCCTTAATAAAACTTCGTAATAATAAGATAGGTCTATCCATTCACTACTTTATAGATAGACCTGCCTTAAATTCAATTTATTAACCTATTCTCATTTAGCTTTTACATTATAAATATTGAAAAATTGTGGTGTACTTGTAAAATCATATCCACCAATTTTGTCATTCCTATACAAAATCATTTCTTTTGAATAAGAAAGAGGCAAATCCATAGCGTTTTCGTTTGAATATACTATAGCTTTTTGTATATTATCTTTAATCTCCCCTTCGTTTGTAGAAGTGGAAGCCTTCTTTATTGCATCAATATATATGTTTGAATCAGAAAGTGCTTTTAACGGCATCAAATGTGGATCCATTTCAGTGATTGATTCTTGTAAGAACTTATGAGGTTCAGTATAAGAACCCTCTGTATTCCAGGTTGTCAAATGGAATTCTCCCTTTATACCATCTGTCCACCATGACATTTGATCTTTTTCAACTAGGTCAACATCTATACCTACTTCTTTTAATTGCGTCTTTATTGCAAGTGCAGTTTCCTTAGCAAGTACTAAATCTGACCAGTAAACATATTGAAGCTTTAATGGACTTCCATCCTTTTCTCTAATTCCTGTATCTTTATTGAGTTTCCAACCCGCTTCATCTAGCAAGCTATTTGCCTTTTCAGGAGCATAACTATAATTAGTTGGATAATTTGCATCACAATAAGCTACATCTTTAGGGAATAAAGTTTCAGCTACATCTTCATGTGAGTATGTTAAACTGTCGACAATGTCTTTTTTGTTAATTGCATAATTAATTGCTTGACGAACTTTTAAATCTTCTAATTCTTTTTTACTTGGATTTAAAATTAGATTCTTAGTCAAAGTCCTATTTTTATTGACTTCTCCAGTAACATCCTTAATTTCAGAACCTTTTTTGAAGTCATCATAATTTATTAAATCTGCTCCATAAATTAAATCTATTTCCCCCTTATTTAAGGCTTGAAGTCTTGAGGAAGCATCGGGAATATATTTGACAATAACTTCATCATAATAAGGTTTTTCCCCATGATAATTTTCATTTCTAACAAATTTTGTATATTCTCCAGATTTAAATTCTTCTTGTACATAAGGACCTGTTCCTATATTTTCGTTAAATGTCTCAAAGTTTCCCTCAGTAAATGACTTTGGAGATGGCATCCCCAATACATTTTGGAAACAAAAGCCATTTATATAAAATTTAGACGGATTTTCATAGTGAACAGCAATCGTATTATCATCAATAACTTCTGTTGATTTTATCTCTGCAACAGCCCTAATGCCTGCAAAATTAGGGTTAGACTTATCAAAATCTAATATCTTTTTTACTGCATCAGCATTAAAATCTTCACCATCTGAAAACTTTACCCCATCCTTTAATTTAAAGACTAAAGTTTTGCCACCATCTTTATATTCAAAGCTTTCAGCAAGTTTTGGTACAATTTCACCGTTTTCATAAGCTACTAGGGTTTCGTAAATTAAACCACAAGCCATATTATTTTCCTTATTCATTGTTAAAGTCGTAAGGTTTGTCAGTTCTTTAGCAGTACATAAGGTTAAAACCTTCTTGCTTTCATCTTTTGTGTTTTCACTTGCTACATTTGAATTTTCTTGTGCTTTTTCTTGATTCTTTTGGCAACCTCCTAGTAAAATTGAAAAACTAAATACAAGTGCCAATAAAACCATCATATTTTTTCTAAGTTTGATCATTTCTATCTCCTTTGCAATTTTCCTTCTCTCAATATTTTTCCTTTCTTTATCTCTATGATATAATCTGAAATCTGTTTTGCTTGATTTATATCATGAGTGATAAAAATATAAGAAATACTATGCTTAGATTGATAATAAAAAAGTAAGTTTAGTACTTTTTCAATCGTCAATAAGTCAAGCCCAGCCGTAACCTCATCTAGTATTAAAAAATCAGGATTAACAATAAGGGCTCTTATGAGCGACAATCTTCTTTGCTCGCCTCCAGATAGTTGGTGAACGGGCACATCTAATATTTCCTTTTTTAAATGTAAATCCTCGCAAAATAATAACACCTTTTCCTTTCTTTCCTTTTTCGACAAGTTTGTTAAATTAATAAGCCCTTCTTCCAAATTTTTAAAAGTGCTTATACCAGGATTTAAAGTACCAGATGTATCCTGGAAAACAGACTGGATATTTTTTCTATATTTTCTTATTTTTTTTAATTTTAATTTTGAGATATCTACAGAATCATAGAGTATAGATCCTTCATCTATTCTTTCTAATCCTATTAATGCTTTTGCAATGGTGCTTTTACCAGATCCGCTTTCACCAATTAAACTTAAGTTATCTCCCCTTTTAAGTGAAAAGGAAATTTGATCTAGAGCTTTAAATGTCCCCTTTACTGTTTCAAAAGAAAGACTAACGTTACTCATAGCTATTTCGTCCACTCCCATTCACCTCCAGAATCTAATATCTTCTGACTACATTCAACAAATTTTCTTGTCCATTCCTCTTTAGGACTTTCAAATATATCTTTACTACTCCCCTTTTCTATAACACACCCATTTTCTATCACATAGATGCAGTCGCTATATTTTTTAAGAATTTCGGCATCGTGTGTTATTAACAAAATTCCTTTGCCTTTGAAATTTGCTTTAATCAATTCAAAAAATAATGATGAGTTATAATTGTCTAAGGCTGATGTTGGTTCATCAGCAATTATATAATCAGTATTTAGTCCCATAGATATCGCTAAAATAACACGCTGAATCATGCCTCCAGAGAGTTCAGTTGGATATGAATCTAAAACTCTTTCATATTCAAGATTGACGCTTTTGAGCTTATCTTTTGCTATACTTAATGCTTCTGATTTATTTATATTAAGATTAGCAATATATATTTCAACCATTTGACTTTTTATCTTTTTTCTTTTGTCAAAAGAAATCATGGGAAGTTGAGGAATAAAAGCGATGTTTCTATTGTTGCTATTGATATTGTCTTTTCCCAATATATCGAAATCATCTATAGTAATAGTTCCAGAACTTACTTTTAAATCCTCTGATAAAATCCCAAGTATTGTGTTTACTAATGTAGTCTTCCCAGCACCACTGGGTCCAGTGAGACCAATAATTTTTCCCATAGGGATTCTAAGAGAAATATTATTTAAAAGATTGTTTCCTTTTTTATCTGTAACTTGTAATTGATTAACCAAAATCATATCTTCACCTTCTATTCGCTTCTTTTGCAATAATATTAAAAGACATTGTAGTAATAAAAACTGCAAAAATCGGGTAAATTATGAGTTCTGGCTTAATAAATATAGAATCTCTCGCTTCTAAAATCATAGAACCCCACTCTACAACATTTTCTCCAAGTCCAATTCCTATAAATGAAAAACCAGTAATTGCTAAAATCATATCCGCACAGGACAAACAAATATAATGAACTAAATCTAATAATATATTTGGTAGTATATGAACTAGAACCAACCTAGTCTTTGAAGCACCAAGTGAAATCATACAAGTGCAATAAGCTTTATCATATTCAATATTTATTTGAGTTCTAACAAGTCTTAAAAATCTCAATATATATGAAACAACCAAAGCGATCAATGTAGTTTTTATTCCATTTCCCCAAGATGCTATAAATATGATTAAATAAGCAATTGGTGGTATAGCCGTTACAGCATTAATAATCGAATCTACTATTACATTCTTTTTCATGGTAACTTTTGACGTTAGTGTACCTAAAAGCAAACCTAAAGTAAAAACAATAATTGATGCCGTCATAACCATAAATAATGTAGTTTTCCCCCCGTACAGTATTCTCGATAAAACGCACCTACCCATGCTATCATTTCCCAAAAGATACTTAGAACTTGGATTTGCAAATCTAAGGGGAAGATTAACTTCTAAGGGATCATTAGGGGCAAAAAAACTTCCAAAAAATATAAATAAAATCACTAGGAAAGCAAATAATGTCCTTTTGTTTATTTTCATTAATCTCCCCTTTCCTTTATCAAAAGATCGTTTATCAAATCTGATATTATATTAGCAAGTGCAATAAATAATGCTAGAAAGAAAACCAACCCATGAATCATCGTTGCATCACGATTTATTACAGAATTTACAATCAAATATCCAAATCCTGGAATAGAAAAAACTCCCTCAACTATTGCCACATTTGCAATCATAAGTCCAATACTCTGAAAGAAATTTGGAATTAACTTTACTATTGAGTTTGGCAATATATGTTTCACGAACAAAGTAAATTCCTTTAGACCATTTGCTCTAAAAAACATAATATAATATTCACCATTCTCTTTGTCTAAAGCATCTTTAAATAGTGGATAATAAAAAGAAGCCCCAAATATCCCTAAAGTTATTGCAGGAAGTAGATAGTTTGTAATGCCAATATTACCTGCTACTGATAGCAAATCCCACTTTACTGCAAATATATCAAGTAAGATAATAGCAATATAAAAGCTAGGAATTGAAACACCAATAAGGCATAAAAGATTTATAAGCTTATTGATTATCTTGCTCTTCCATAAGAAAGTAATACATCCCAAAGATAAAACCAAAATTACCTGCAATATTGCGGAAAAGAAAACAACAGATAAAGTTTTTGGCAACGCCAACATTATATTATCCCAGACTGGTTTACCATTGCTTAAAGACTGTCCTAAGTCTAGAGAAAAAAGATTTTTAATCCAGTTAAAATATTGCTTATATACAGGTTTGTCAAAACCAAATCTTATTCTTACTTCTTCAATTTGCTCAGGTGATGGACTTCCGATATGTCTTTTAGCATATGCAGTGGCTGGATCGACGGGAGATAATTTCATTAAAACAAATGATAAAACACTAACAATTAATAATGTAATTATTAGCTCATAAAATTTTTTTAAAAATGTCTTTTTTGTATTCATCTTTATACCATAATTTAAGATCAGCCTAATAATTCAGGAAATTTATTTTTCAAATATTCTTCTAACATCTTTTTGATTGCTTTTTTATTTTCAATAAAAATTTCTTTTTGATTTAAACTTTCATATCCTAAAATCAAAGTATTTACAAAGGTCACTAAAAACTCATCTTCAAAAATAGATGAGAGCTTATCGTTTGGAGGAAATGCAGACGATAAAATTTCGGTGTTTGTTTCTTTTAAATTTTCAAACATTTCACACAATCTTTTATCTTCATTTTGTAGTTTCAAAAAAATTGCATATATGCTTTTAAATTCATTTTCATCATAAATTCTTTCCATCATCATCTCAGTAATTGCGTCTAAACTCGTTAACTTAGATGTATCGATAGTTTTGTTTTTTTCACCTCTATATTTGATACCTAATTTCATAAAATCATAAATCATTTCATAGGTTGAGCCATAATGATAGTAAACACCACCTTTACTTAAACTTACTTTTTCTATTACATCTTCCATAGTTGTATTTTGGAAACCCTTTTCTAAGAAACATTTCTTTGCCGCTTCCAGAATTTCTAACTTCCTTTTTTCTCCAACTTTCAATTTTTTATCATTCAAAACTTTATCTCCTGTCAATAAATAATTCCGACGCTATCGTCAGTTTTATTATAACTCATTTGATAATTAATTTCAATACATGAATTATTTTAAATTTCAGTAATCTTATTTAAGATATTTGCTTGAACGCCCTTTATACTTCTTAATTAATTTCTTTAAATGCGGTATAATTAATAAAACCTAATAAACACTTTCTTTTTCTCAATCTTAATATCCATTTGATTTCCTCCTTGAACTGAAATTGAAAAGTAGATTCTTGGGAAATATTGATACTTTTCTCCTTTTTTTACTTGACCTGGAGTTAGCTTATGAAAACTTTTAAAAGCTAAGGCAAAAGAATCCTGAGAATTATAACCATATTTTATTGCGATGTCTATAATTCTTTTATCTGAATTTTTTAAATCAATTGCAGCATTTGTCATCTTTCTTGACCTTATATATTCATATAATGAATATCCTGATACGATTGAAAATATTCTTGAAAACATTGGAAATGAATATCCTGTTATCCGTGTTATTTCTTTTTCATTAAGTTATCTTCAATATAGTCTATTGCTAAGTTAAAAGATTTCATTATATCCATATTTCCACCACCTTTAATTTAAATTGTACAAGGATTTATTAAATTATACCCGATAATGCTAATACAAATATTATAGCACCACATGTTTATACTATTTTTCTTCTCTGCCAGACTTCTTATCTTGCTCTTTATGGCCTCGATATCAATCACGATAATACCTCCATATATTTTCTAATTTCATCTTCTATTTTAAATAGTCTGCTGTATTTTATGAGTCGTCTTAGATTTTTCTTTTTAGGATGTAACGAAACCTTACACCCTTTAATAAAAAAAGAGCAGCTTTTTAAGCTACTCTTTTAGAAAGTACAAAATGAGTTAATTATATTTTTTGTGTTTCCTCATACCAGTCTCAAAACAACTCTTACGTCCATGTAGTTTTTTTGAGTCTTTTTGACATATCCTTCTTCATCTTTTTCAAATACAAAATACTTATAAAACTGCTTAAAATGCAGGATTTCTAAATTTACATCTTTTGTATCAACGCTATAGCTTCAGCAGTCGATTTCTGCCAATCAAAGCTTCCTATTCAATCGCTTCTCTTGGGAAATCTTTGCATGAGACCTGCCTCTACTTTTCAGTGTAGCTTCGCTTCTTGACAAGTAGGGCTAGGCTTCAACACGGCTTGAGTGGTCAGTATGAATAAATTTCATATTTTTCAAAAACCTCATATTTTGGAATAATTCAATTATTTTTATTCTCTTTTATACTAGCTACTTTACAAAAAATTAACCTTTTTTATATAAAAATGATGAATTCTTTCTAGGGTTTCAGTAAGAAATCACACACATTAATAAACTTCTGTCATCTGCATAGCAGTAAATTCGTTGACATTCCTTCTCGCTGGTGTTATCCCAAATAAAAAAGAGGATGAAGATATTCTCTCCCCGTCTTTTGGTTTGTCTCTCGACTCACCTGTGCTCTTATGGGGAAACATTCTATTCAAAATGTTTATATTACCACCTTCTAAATTTAAGTATAAGAAAAGCACCTACTTTTGTAGATGCTCTAATCTCACTATCATTGATTTCGCCATAATTCTTTAATTGGTAAGGCTACCTTTTCAAAAAAATCTGTTTTGCTTTTTCTGCTACCTGGATGGTATGTTCTAACTATAATCTTATTTTTATAAATTAAATAGCTAAAATAATCAGAAACATAAGTCCAATCACTAGTATTTAAATCTAGAATATCTTGAATAAATATATCTCCTGTTCCTCCACAAATGATAATATCTGGGTGATATATTTCAAGTTGTTTTTTTATGAACTCCTTATCAGTTTTTGCAAATTTATCTATCTCAGAATTATGAGCTGTTCCACCTCCAGGTGTTTTCTTTAAATTAATTACAGAAATAGGAGCAAGATATTTTTTTCTTTCTTTTTCTCCTATATAGTCAATTTTATCATAATCTTTGCCATATAATATATTAGCAACCCATCTTGAAGTATTATTCCATGTTTTACCGCCTTCTGCACCTTTTCTTAGAAAATTCATTAAATCAAAGCTATTTTTAGTATTTACTTCTTTTAAGATAACTGTAATTTTTGGTCTTGCAAAAACATATGAATTAACATTTACTAATCCATCTGGAACAAATTATTTATGCTTTGTTTTCCACTCATCGAAGAGCTTAGTCTCTTCTTTTTTTTAATTTAATGCAATAAAATAATCTCTAAGATATAAGTGCAAAACAAATGCCTTAGGTGTAATATAGCTAAAGGATTGTAAATACTTTTTAATCATATTATCTTTTATGTTTAAATCAGTATTCTTGCCAAAAGATATGTCGTTGGCTAATTTAGCAGATTCTTCAGATGAGTATCCATTGTTTTTTAAATAAAGAAAAATATCTTCCCTAGTTCTTGGAAATTTGGGATTTAAAGTCTTCTTAACCTCTACATATGCTTTTCTAGTTAATCTTAATATAGCCGAAAGTTCTACCATTTCCCCAAAACTTTTTATCTCATCCAGTACTTCTATATTATCATCAAGAAAAAATCTCATTATATCTTTTAAATCCTGTTTTTTAGGATTTAAACTTAATAAAAAATCATCTACGTCTATTTGTTTTATCAAATCCCTACCAAGAAAATTATCAGCAAAACTATCTTTGAATGTAATGATTGTTGATCCATAAGAAATTTCCTCGGCATTCCAAGAAATTATTCTAGATTTAAATGGATAAATATTTCCTATTAAATCTTTAACTACGTCGCTGTGTTTCTCATAGAGATACAATCTAAAGGCATTATTACTTTTTAAATTTAAAATATATTCTCCTGTAATATCAAATCCATCTCTATGAAACCCATCTTTCTTAGGCAAGTCTACGCCATAAGATGCAGAATTATCAAATATAATAGTTTTTTTATTCGGTTCATAATAATGGGCAGGCATGGGATTTATATACTCTAATTCTAAAAGATAAAGTGAAAGCAGTCCTATTGGAAAAATATAAACATTTTGACCTTTATAAATTTCTTTAATTTTTAAAAGAATTTCAATCTGCTTAAGCCAATCATTCTTCTCAAAATATCCTAGTTCGCTCTCTACCCTATCTTTTACGTACTTATTATTAGGATATTTTTCTTGTGCAGCTTTTCTAACTAATTCTCTAATATTCATAAAAACCTCCTTGTTTTCTTGGCTACGCATATAAACTGTTTTAAGGGTTAAAAGATCTTCGTTTAAGTTAAGTATTGGGCGATCTGTGTAACCAATTTTCATTTTTCCCTACTTTCGATTTTTCTTTATAATATTATTCTAATTAAAGGTTTTTCTTGTGTTATCTTGTGCAGCTGTTTTCCTTAAATGCTTTTTGTCTTCTAAATATTGTTAGCTCGAGTAAAACTTTTAAAACTAAATCTTATTCTAGAGTATCATATTTTTATCTATATTAGAATATGAATTTTCTAGAATTTCGCGAACTCCATCTATTAAAGAATAATATAAGTATGCATCTCTTATTCTTGCTTCAGGGTGTGCAAAGCTAACTATTATTTTCTCCTTAAATTTTATAAACTGAACCCCTCTTTTTGTCATATTCCAATTGACAAACTTAGACTCAAAATAGTTTTTAACGAAATCATCAGCTGTGCCGCAACAAATTATTATATCTGGATCATACAGATCCACTTGTTTTTTTATAAGCTTTCTATTTTCAAAGGCTGCCTTAGAAATTTTTTTATATTCTGAAGTATGGTGTCCTGGTGTCTTTTTTAAGTTAATTACTCCTATCTTTTTTAGATAATCTTTCCTTCTTTTTTCATTATTTTTTTCAAGATAAGCCCAGTCATATTCTTGATTTAAATTAAGTACACCTTCCGTCCACCTAGCTACATTATCCCATGTTTGAGAACGACCACCTTCAGATAAAAAATCTTTTAAATTCCAACCAGAACCACCATTAACTTCTTTCATTATATAGACTATTTTATATTTTGAAGTTAAGTATTCTTCTTCATTGACAATTCCATCTTCAACTATACTAGGATCTATTTTTCTAAGCTTGTCAAAAATTTCTTTTTCTTTTTCTTTAATATCCATATTATTCCTTCATATTAAATAAATAGATTGATTTTTCTTTCTAGATTTTTTATGAATGTTGTCTAAGATTTTTTATATACTAGTGCAAGAGAATCTTTAGCCATCTAGTTAAATTTTTTTAAATCCAACAAATCAATCCCTGCATTGAATATCATTTCTACAAATTTCCTGCCATCTACTAATCTAATATTCGCTTCCCCATTATCTTTATATTCTTTTGCCTTTTGTTCAACTTCCTCGGAAAAAATCCCTGTTGTTAGTAGCCATGCTATATTTACTTCATCTTCATCGTCTGGATTGCTGTTTATATTGTCTATATAGTCTTTTATTTGATTCAAGCCTTCTATTCCTGTTTTGCCACTATGATGTTTTACTTGCACATAGTAGGTCGTCTTTAAATCAGTAAATGTAGCTTCTACATCAGCATCAGAACCTTCTGGTTTATCTGGCTCATTCTTAGCAAGAATTTTCACATCATCTGCACCTACCTTTTTAAAGTATTGATCCACTAACATCTCGATTTGTTCTGGCGTATATTCTCCAAAAATATTATCCTTAATAAATTTATTTTTTATTTCTTCTATAAAAACATCATAGACATCATGAGGTTTTTTTACAACTATTGCATCCTCTACCTCATTAGCAAGATCTGTAATATCTGAGTTTGTTTGTCTATTTTTCATTCTGCTAATTAACTTAGACTCAGCGAAATTCCTTGGTTTTGGATCTTCATATTTCAGAATAGATTCGACCTTTATAAAAAAACCTAAGTCCACTGGTTCATTAATAGTAGTATTTACAAGGTATGAACCTACAATTTCAAATTCTTCTTTGTTGCTTGCTTTAAATTTACCGATTTTCAAATTACTAATAGGCTGCATTTCTTCTAGTATTCTGTACACTCCAAATTTGCCTCCATACATAGGAACTAATACAGTATCTCCTACTTTCATTTTTCCAAAATACCATAGGGACCACCTGCCTTTAGTAGTTATTCCGCGTTTTTCTGTATAGTCTCTAAAATCTGTGCCACTTTCTTTATCTTTTATAGTCTCAATGAGTTTATCAGGATGATCTAAAAATAAAGACCACCCAATAGTAAGATAACCTTTCTTTAACAAATCATAAGACACTTCTCCGTGATGAGATATCCTGTGTAACCAATACTTCTTTTCCATTGTTTTCATCCTTATCTTATAAATATTTTTTCCTTATTAAATTAAATTCTATTTCTTTTCCAACAAAGCAAGGCTTTCCACATGGCTTGAGTGGTCAGTATGGATAACATTGGTTATTTTTCAAAAGCCTCGTATGTGGGAATATGTCCTCTAATTGATTAATTAAAAATACTCTAGATATCTTTATAGTTTCTATGCATACAAATTTTATTTCTGTAAGACCTTGACTTAATCGAACTTTATGCCTTAATTTAATTAAGAACAACCCTTACCATACGTGGTGGGACATTTTTATGATATACATATATGAGTAAACCATTTAAAACCTATTATAAACAAATTAAAATACTAACATCTATCGGTTTTTATATTATTTCTATACATAAAAGATAGCTTCTATGATGTAGACAAAATGTCACAAAATGGATTTGTCTTTTATCTATCCAAAATGAATTGGAATAGCCATTTGTATTAAAAACGCAAGAACGATACTAAGTGTTCCCATTATAAGAGAACTCTTAAATGAGTCCCTTTTCAAAAGGACAAACCCGAGAATAAAGACGAGCAATTCTAAAATGGAACGTGCTTCGAAATATCCCCATCCATATGCAAAGCACATATTAAATAAGACTGCCAAAATCGTTACCGACAAAATAAATGCCGGCTTACTTTTACCACCTGCATACCAACACACAGAAGCTAATAATGGAGAAACAACTGTAAATCCAACCCAAATCATTGCATAGCTCCTTGGAAAAAATCCAGCAATAAAATTTGAATACAAATAGTAGCTAGAAACCATGGCGACAAAAAATATAAAAACATTAATACCTGCTCTTATGGCTGAATTGCTGTAAATAGAAATAAACATCGCAATCAACACCCAAATTGCAAAACGTCCAAGAAAATTATGAAGATCTGAAATCTCATCTATTGCCATAAGCACGCTTGGAAGTTCAGATTGATGAAAGTCCAAGTATTTAGAAAAAGTACCCAAAATAATTCCTAGCAAGAATACGGCAATTGTATTTATAATTTTTCTATTATTGGATATAGGAGTTTCTGCAATCCTTACATCTTTTAAACCCATTATCATTAACACCTCTGAAACTCATAACTTTTAGCACTAAATTTTTTAAAAATGTTTCCCGCCTTAAAAAATCAGTAAATATCATTACTTTTTGCTCATTTTTCTCCATAATCATCAATACCACACTCTAACAGTGGCTTGAGTGATTAGTATGGATAAAAATTATTTTTTTCAAAAGCCTCGTATGTGGGAATATGCCGATCAATAAACATCTTATAATTTACTAAATCATTCTAAAGTAGAAAAAACAGCTCATGGCTTAGCTTAATTTTATTTAATAATTAAAGGATATAGTTTGTTTACTTACATTTACTTCTGCTTCTACCCCAAAAGGGATTATACATCTTGGAGTTGAGTGTCCAATATTTATATTATAGACAATAGGTAAATCTTTATTGGTAATTTCTTCTAATAAAATAGATTTATACTCCTCATAATAGATTTCATTTTGAGGTTTTCCTACTAATACTCCTGCTAATACATCAAATAAGCCGTAGTCTTTTAGAGTAAGTATCATTTTCCTATATAAATCTGGTTTTGATTTTTCTTCGCTTGTTTCTATTAGTAAAATCTTATTCTCCCATTCCTCAAGGGTTGGAAATAAATCATATTTGCTACAAATTTCTACTGTATCGTTAAATCTAGAATTATCGAACATATCATATATTGATTCTATGCATCTATTGATTCTATGCATCCGCCTAAAATTTTTCCACTAAATATAGGATTTCCGCTTAAAAGCTCAAAACCAGTATTACTATGACTTTTCATTTTTACTCCTATAGCTTTCTCGCTAAAATCTTCCCTTGCCTCATACCAAACTTCACTAGGATGTATCTCATTTATTTTTCCTGTTTTTATAAGTTCCAAAAAGTATTTTTCTGTATAAGCTAACATATTAGCAGATAGTTCGCACACATCGGGCAAGAAAGCCTTACCATAAAATGTTCTTATGCCGAACTTATTTAACATAAAGTGATTCATTGTTGAGTCAGAAAAGCCTAAAAAAGTTTTTGTTTAACAATATTTTTTAATCTATCTCTTTCAAATAAATAAGGAGCTAATCTATAGGTATCTTCTCCACCAATAGCACATAAAATCATATCAATAGTGTCATCTTCAAAAGCAAGCAGCAAATCATCTGCCCTAGCTTCCGGATGATTCTTTAAAAAATCAATGCCTTTCAAAGAATTAGGTAAAAACTCTATTTCGACTCCTAGCTTATTTAATCTGTCTATTCCTATTTTTATTTCATGCTCAACAAAACTTTCCCCCAAAACACCACTTGATAAGCTCACAACTCCTATTTTCTTTATCATTATTTCCTCCAAATTTTTAAAATAAAGTAAAAATATCCTATGTTCTTATTTCCTTGTCAACATCACTACCGTCTCAACCCCTATGGTTATGGGGAACATATCCACGCTCGTAGATGGAAACATATCAAAGATTTGCTCTCGTTTGTAGGAACATATCGACTGTAATTATTTCATTTTCAAGCCTTTATCGATAGCTTCCTGAATAATCTTATGACAACAAACTCCCAACGGATTGTTTTCTTTACAATTAGAATTTTTCATTGCCCCAGTGATGGCATTTACTTCTTTTACGGATTTCGCGCCATGCTTTACAACTGCTTCAATTACCTGATTTTCTGTGACTTCGCTACAATAACAAGCATACTTAGGATCTGCATCTTTCTTAAACCAGATAGGAACTCTAACTTGGTCTTTCAAGAATTTTATTTCATTATCTAAGTTATAGTAAACAACGTCGCAGTCCTCGTTCATGCAAATCTTATATTGATCTTCGTTAACAGCATTACGATAATCATCTACCACTAGATGTTCAACAGTTACTTTACTAACGGAAATCCCTTCATTATTACATACAGGACAATTGTCTTTAATTTGATCCGGCTTTTCTGTTTTGCATCCACAACAACATTCATTATTAATCTTCATATTCTTAGCCTCCATATTTTCATTATAATTTCTTTTTTAAACTAGGTAAAACCAATTTCATATACTTGTCATTTATTAATAGCGTCAAACATTTTAGCTGGTGTTAATTTACTTAGCTCCCTGTTGTCAGCCAACGCACGTGTAGCTTTTTTGTGTATAAACACATCAGCGTCATGTTACCCATTGCTCGGCATTCTTCTAATGAACCCAAATACATGGAATGGCAACCCTTTTTTAGACAATTTATAACCGAACATTATCAAGCTTGAAAGTTTCTTTAGATTATAAAATATATTCTCAGACAATCAAGGGTAAAGGCTTCGCCCAAATTTCGTTGAAATTTGCCCTTGACAGTCTGTTCATATATTTTATTTAATTTATGAAACTTCCAGAGCTTTTTATTCTGCTTTTCTATATTCTACTGGTGTTTTATATCCTAAAGATCCATGAATTCTTAGGTTATTATACCAATATACGTATTCTGCTAATTTTAGATTAAGTTCTTGGAAATTAGTAAAGTTCTCCTGATATATGAATTCTGTCTTCATTACTTTATTGACTGCTTCGCTTACTGCGTTATCATATGGGCTTCCTTTTTTACTTAGCGATCTTTTTATCCCAAATACCTTTAATATTTCTTCTATTTTTATATTTTTAAATTCTCTTCCTCTGTCTGTGTGAAATATTTTTATACGATTTAGTAGCTGCCTTATTGAGTAAAATGCTTCTGCTACTAGATTTGCATCTTTGTTTTTACCTGATGAGTATCCTATTATTTCACGGCTGTTTAAGTCTATTATTAAACATATATAATTCCATGTTTTTCCTACTCTTACATATGTTAGGTCGCTTACTATTGCTTCTAAATAGTCTCTATTGTCAAATTATCTATTTAAAAGGTTAGGGATGTCTTATTCGTTGCATTTGGATCTTATTACTTTATATTGTGCTACTGTATAGTTTGAGACTAGGCCATTTTTCTTCATTATTCGGCCTATTTTTCTTCTCGATATTTTATATCCAATTTTCCCTAGTTCTTTTTTTATTTTGCGTGTTCCATAGTTGTTTCTACTTCTTCTGAATATTTCTTTTATTTCTTCTATTAGTTTTTCATCGTCATCTAATTTCACATCTTTTTCTTTGTTCAAATGATAATAGACTAAACTTCTTGTGACGCCAAGTAGTCTACACATTGCACTAATTCTATATTTATCTCGGTTCGAGATAATGAGGTCTATTTTTTGCCTAACAGTAGTGCAGCTTGCTTTAAAATATCATTCTCCATTTCAACCTGTTTCAATTTTTTACGAAGTCTGATTATCTCTTTTTGTTTCGCATCCACATTATCAAAATGGTTACTCTAAGCAGCACACCAACTATTTATTTTTTGAGTTTTAAACTTTGGTAGAAGTCTTGAACTCTTTATATTTACATAACTATTTGCCTCTATCACTATTATGACACGAAACCCTGCACAATAATCTAAAATTTTCAATTCTAACAAGTCTTTTTCAGTATTTTTAACTTCATAAAAACCTCTTTGGCAATAATGCCTAATTCTTCTTTAGTTGTTAAAATTTTTTATTTTACCATCATCGTTCCCCTGATTTTCAATTAATCTTCTTAGGTTATATAAGAAGTACATATCTTTTTAATCTTAAAGTTTTTAAGTCTTAATTTTAAAATTTTCAATCTTAGATATTATTTAAATCATTCCAAAATGCTCTAAAGCATCTTCGATTGCTTTTTCTTTTTCTTCTGGGCAATTTGGCACTCTTTGATTTTCTTTCTTACTAAAATTATAATTTTCTCTCTCTATTAGACCATGTTTCCTTTTTATTTGTGCAATATATAGGCTTGAAACTTTTAGTCCGTATTTATCTAACACATACTTTTTAATTTCTCCATAAGTTGCGTCTTTTGAAAAGTCAATTTCAGATAATTCATCTTCCCCTATTTCTATATCTAAATGATGTTCTGTATTTAGTTTGGACAACAGAGCTACCGTCTCCACATGCGTTGTCTTTTGCTTGGGAACATAATTTTTTATCCTCGTCATCCTTGTAGGAGCACAATTTATCACTGTCATTGTCTTTGGCATTTTTTCTTTTATCTTTAAAATTATTTGAATCTTGACTATCTTTAACCCCTGTTTTGAAATAGAATGTTAAGTCATATGGATGAACTGTTTCGTCTTTGTCAATTCTTCCAACCACGACTTTATCAACTATGCTTTCAAATACTGTTCTGTTAAATTCCTCTATAATTTCTCTATTTTCTAAGACCCTCTTAAATTGCTTTAGTCTTTCTTTAATAGAGTTTTCATCTTTGATAGTTAGCTCTAGTGTTTTCTTTTCATCATGTAATTCTTCTTTTTGTTTTGTAAGTTTTTTATACTTTTTAGCATAAACTTCTTCGTCTATACTATCTTCTAAATGAAGATCAACTAACTTTCTTTCTTGACTAATGATTCTGTTTAATTGGTTTTCTAACTTTTTCAAATCTTTGACTAAAGTATTATCATTTATTTCTTCTTCTACAATTTTTAAAAAGTCATCTATTACTGTTGAATCTGCATGGCATAATTGCCTATAGCTTTCAACAAATGCTTTTTCTATTGCTGCTTCTTGTATTCCTTTTGAATGAGGGCAATATTTTTTACCTTTCTTAGTTGACCTTACACATTGCCAGTTAATTTTTTTGTATATTGAACTTGTGTGCCAAGTTCTTCTTGAAAGTATCTCTCCACAAAATCCACATTCAAGCATACTTGAAAAAGCATATTGTCTTGATAGTTTTTCTCTCTTCCTATCCTTATTAGCAATGGTGTTTCTATTTTGTGCTCTTCTAAGTCTAATCTCCTGTGCCTTTTCAAAATCTTCTTTTGATATAATTGGCTCGTGATTATTTTCAATATGGTATTTATCAGATTCTCCAAAATTTGCTAGTCTTCTTTTTGTTATTGGATCAACTGTAAAAGTTTTTCCCATTAGTATATCGCCAATATACTTTTCATTCTTAATTACCCCTAACACTGTAGTATCAGACCATTTTGTTTTACCTCTAGGGGTGAGATATCCTTGTTCTTCTAGTTCCCTACCAATGACCGAACCACCATTGCCTTCTAAATATCTTTTGAAGATATATCTAACAATTTTAGCTTCTTCTTCATTTATAGATATACTTTTTGTTGCGGGATCATAATCATATCCGAGGCAACCTTGAAAACCAATAAGTTCCCCTTTTTCCATTTTCATTTTCAGTCCTTTTTTTACATGGGCTGAGGTATTTTCTACTTCTTGTTGAGCTACTGAACTTAATATTGTTAGTAATAGCTCTCCATCCATTGTCAAAGTATCTATATTTTCTTCTTCAAATACTACACCAACATTGTTTTCCTTTAATAGTCTTACATACTTTAAGGTATCTAATGTATTTCTAGCGAATCTTGATATAGATTTAGTAATTATCATGTCTATATCTCCATTTTGACAATCGCTAATTAGTCTCATGAAATCAGCTCTTTTGGTAGCAGTTGTTCCTGTGGTTGCTTCATCTGCGTATATGCCAGCCAAAGTCCAGTTTTTATTATTTTTTATTAGATTTGTATAATAATCAACTTGCGATTTATATGATTCAAGTTGGTCTTTACTATCTGTGCTTACTCGACAATATGCTGCAACACGTTTTAAATCTAAATGTAGTGCATTTCTATTTCTTGCTCCTGTATTTGAAGCTTTTATTACTTTTACTTTAGTATTCATTTTACCTCCTTCCCATTATGTATCTTTCTACAGTGTTATTATATCACAAGAACAATTACTTTCTATCCATCTTCTTATAATCATTTTCTAACCTGTTCTTAATTTTTGTATATTCCTTATCATTAATTAATTTAAGATCATAAAGTCTACATAACATAGCAACTCTCATACTATAAATCTTTATTGATTGCATTTTAACCTCCTATATAAGTTGATTTTTTTACCATGGTTAGTGGATTAAATTTGAAATATACTAATCTCACATAAGTATTTTCAAGAATATTCACACTTCAAAGTATTTTGATTTTTATAAAAAGATGACAAAATACCCCTCACCTTATATAGTGAAATTTGACCTCTTTGGTAACCTGAATTTTTATTTTTTATAGTATTTTTGAGTTTTAATGATTAATTTGAGCATAAAAAAATGAGGACTTATGCTATTAGGCATAAATCCTCTAAATTGAAAAAATATTATAAAATTTATTTTATGGAATATTATAAAAAATACTATTCACAACTTCTCGTTTTTCTTGCGTTTTTATCATATGTCCCTCTTGTAATTTACTAATGTATGCATTTTCATAAATAAGTGAAATCAATCACTTTATCACAAACTGACTCTAAAAACTCAACATCATGGGATATTATTAAAATCAACTTATCTTCTTCTTTTACTTTCTTTATGTTTTTAGCTACTATTTTCATATTTCTATAGTCCAATCCACTGGTTGGTTCATCGAAAAATAGAATTTTCTTGTCTGATAGTAAAGCTGATAAGATAATTACTCTCTGTTTTTGTCCTCCTGACAAGGTGTGAGGATTCCTATCACTGATATTTTTTAACTCCATATCTTTTAACCAAGTATCTAAAGCATTATCATCTTTAATATTTGATGTTAATACTATTTCATCTTTGACAGTGTCCGTGAATAACTGACAGTTCACTTCCTGCATAATAAGCAGGCTCTCATTTAGCCTACTTTTTATATTTAAATTCTCATCATCTTTTAAAATTTTACCTTTATTTTCTTTGTATAAGCCACATATAATTTTTGCTAATGTAGACTTCCCAATTCCATTTTCTCCAACAATCCCAATAATATTCCCATAGCAAAAATTAAGATCCTCAATGGACAAAATTATTTTGGTATTTCTTTTGAATATTAGATCTTTTAGCACTAATAAAGTCCCTTTATTTAAAGTTTCAAAATCATCAAATCTTTCAATAGCTTTATAATCAGAATGCCTAAGTCCTGTTCTTATTCGTTCATCTTCACTTAGATTTTCAATTTCATCCATACTATATTCTCTGATGATTTTTCCATCCTCTAAGTATATTGCTCTATCAACAATGTCTTTTAAATACCACAACCTGTGTTCTGCAATAATAATAGTTTTTCCTAAAGATTTAAGCTTTTTTATTGTAAGCGATAATTCTTTCATTGACTCTATGTCTAAGCTTGAAGATGGTTCATCAAGAATAAATATCTCAGGGTTTAATGCGTAAATGCTTGCTATAGCAATCTTCTGCTTTTCTCCTCCAGAAAGATTGAATATATTTTTATTCATCAAGTTTTCAAGATGAAGCTCTTTTTCAACTTCTTCAATCCTTTTGTTAATTACTTCTCTTTCTATGCCGTAATTTTCTAAACCAAAAGCGATTTCATCGGTTGTATTAGTTGTATAAAATTGTGTTTTAGGATTTTGAAAAACTGAACCTACATCCTTAGATAACTTGTAAATTGGTGTGGTAAATGTATTCATACCATTGACCATAACACTGCCGGAAATGTCCCCATCATAAAACTCAGGTATTATACCATTCATAAGCTTTAATAGAGTCGACTTTCCGCAACCGCTCCTGCCACATAGAAGAATGCATTCCCCTTTTTTGATTTTCAAGTTTATATCTTTTAATGAGTAATCAGATCCTCCCTTGTACTTAAAACTTAATTCTCTAATTTCAATCATAAATCCCACCCTGACACTTTCATAAATATTACTATTGATAAAATTAAAATCATAAGAATTAGAACACCAATATCATTTTTTCTAAACTTAATTAGGTGTCTACTTGTTTTGTTAACAGGAGCATCGAGTCCCCTTATAATGGCTGATTGAGAGAGCTCATCCCCAATTTCTATCACACTTACGAACAATGGCACAAAAAAATATTCCATAATTAATGTTGGTCTTCTTGTTAAATTGATTAAGTTAAAATTAATTCCTCGAGTTTTCATCGCCATATTTATATGACTCCATTCTTCTTTAATGGTAGGCAAACATCTAAATATTACAGAAATCATTATGAGCGAGTCTTTTGAAAGTTTTAATTTTTGTAAAGTTGCTACTGCACTGGAAACAGATGTGGAATTTAAAATCCATTTACCCACGATAATACATGGCAAAAATTTTCTTCCAATTGCTAAGATAAATATAATTAAATTCAAAAGAAAATTCATATTAAAATAGGCTAAAGATTTTTCCAATACTACACTTATTACAAAAAATAAAATATACCTTATAGAGGATTTTTTATAACCATCGCTAATAATAATGACAAGGAAAAATAATGTAATAAGGCTTTGATAGATCCAATCAAACCCTAAAAAAATTAAAATATTCGCACCTATAAGCAAGATAAGTTTTGTTCTGAGGTCATATTTTGACCCCAGAACAAACTTTGAATTTTCCATTATAAAACTCCTGCGGATTCCAACTTTTTATTCAGTATTTTTTTTGTAAAATAAGAACCAATCAAAGAGAATATAAATGTTCCTATAATCATAACTGGTAACATCCATATTGGTGTCCATGCCCTTACTGTGTTACAAAAGCTTTGATCTAATTTACCTTTTATTACACTTTCAAAAAATGCTTCTCTCATAACCCAAATTGGTAAGAATCCTCCAAATAAGTTTAGAGAAAAAAACATATGACTAATTGTATTTTTCTTAAAGTCTGTATAATTTCCACCTTTTGCTATCAACATAGCAATTATTCCGGCAGGCACTGCCACTAATGGTGCAATTGGAATATGTCCAGTTGCAACTAATAAAATACTTGGTAAAGTAGCTGCGATTACAATAGCAGTAGCTGACTTTGTCTTTGCAAGAAGCATATGATAGGTTGGTGCAGCAAATAGTGCTACAAGCATAGGCATTAGTAAAAATAAAACAGGGACAGGCATTGATATTGCCCCAATGACTGCATATGTTACAAAGTAAAGTGCAATCAAAACACCGGCTGTAACTGCATTTTTTGATGATTTCTTTTGTGTTTTCATAAATTTCCTCCTTTAAAATTCATTGTTACTGTACAATCTTCCATTCTTTAGACTTTTCTTGATAATTCCATAAGTCTTTATATAGTCCTTCATTTTTAATAAGTTCTTCATGCTTCCCAACTTCCTCTACCTTTCCTTTGTTTAAAACAACAATTTTATCAGCTCCCATTACGCTCCTTAATTTATGAGCTACAACCACAACTGTTTTATTTTTAATTAAATTTGATATTGCTTCTTGTATAATAAGTTCATTTTCAGGATCAAGCGAAGATGTTGCTTCATCAAGTAGTATTATTGGGGCGTTTTTTAATATTGCTCTCGCTATTGATATTCTTTGTTTCTCACCTCCAGACAGAGTCGCACCTCCTTGTCCAATCATAGTGTCAAATCCATCATCTTTATTGACTATAAAGTCATAAGCTCCTGCCATTTTTGCAGCATTCATGATTTCATCTTTACTTGCATCTTCATTTCCAAATTTTATATTGTTATAAATTGTGTCTTTAAAAAGATACACATCTTGAAAAACAACAGAAAATTTATCCATTAATTTATCAGGGTCGGCTGTTAGCAAATCTACTCCACCAATTTTAATTGTCCCTTCATTAGGATCATAAAATCTGGAAATTAATTTAATTAGTGTAGATTTTCCAGAGCCAGAGTAACCAACAAAAGCAGTTAATTCATTTTCATTAATGTCTAATGAAACATTATCGATAACCTTAGATTCCTTGTAAGAAAATGAAACATCGCAGATTTCAATTTTGTTGCTTTCGTTTACATCGGAATTTCCTGACATAGGTTTAGCGTTAAGTAAGTTAATGATTCTCTCTCCTGAAACTGATGCCATTTGTAGACCTGTATAATTTACAAGTGCAAGCTCCAAGGGATCAAAAATCCTTGTGCCTACAAATAAGAACATTAAAAATGTATCAATTTCCAAAGATCCATTTATAAATAAATAGGAACCAACTAAACTCATCAAAGGAAGTCCTATTCTTAAAATCATACTTGCTATAGTAGTTAATGAACCAACCCCTTTCTCACTCTTAATATTTGCATTTCTTGAGTTATCTATATCTTCTTCAAGCTTTGTTAATGTATCATCTAAGCTGTTATAAGCTTTTAGAGTCTTAATGGCATCCAAATATTCGTTTATATCTTCTTCCTCTTTTATCCTAATTTTCTTTGTTTTTAAATAAATTTTCTTCTGAAAGTTTTGCATGAGTGTGAGGAGTAGAACAGAAATAGGTAGTCCAATAAGAGTTGCTATTCCCATTTTTACATTGATTATCAAAAATAATATTGAGCAAAGAACCGCTACACATATACCACTGAAAAATTGAGGTAATTGATGAGTTGCTGCCGTTTCAACTTTGAAAAAATCATTCATTAATGTATCTAAAATCTCTGCTGAACTTTTCCCTGAAATATAACCTATTGGCAGTTTTCTTATGTGGTCTGCAAGCTCTATTCTTCCATCTGCACTTGTCTTGTATCCAAGTTCATAGGTATATTTTGTGGCTAAATTTTCCAATATGAATGTTATTAAGAAAAATACTGCCATTATCCCAAAATACTTCCATAAAAGGCTCGTATCTATCCTATTTGCACCTCTATTTAAAAATAGTGTTTCTACAATTTTCGCCAAAGCAATAAATGGTATAAGGTTTGAAATAGATGCCAAAACATTTAAAATAATTGATTTTCTTATATTATTCATCTTTCCTAATGTAATATTTCTTATCATTCATTCTCACTCCCTTCTATATCCATTTGCCAAATATTTGTCTTCTTATAAATATCAAAGAGTCGCTTATATATTCCATCTGCAAGGATTAAATCTTTATGCTTACCTCTTTCTGCAATTTTTCCATCAGATATTACTAAAATTTGATTTGCATGCTCTATGGTATTTAACCTATGAGCAATCATGATAACCGTCTTATCCTTAACCAATTCAGACAAAGCTTCCTGCATAAGATATTCATTTTCAGAATCAGCAAAACTTGTTGCTTCGTCTAATACTAATATTGGTGCGTCCTTTAAAATCGCTCTTGCTACGGCAATACGTTGTTTCTCTCCTCCAGATAAATAAGTTCCTTTACCCAAAACTGTGTCATATCCTTCAGGAAGTTTTACAATAAAATCATGACATCTTGCCTTTTTACAAGCTTTTATGACATCTTCCTTTGTAGAACCTGTCTTTGCCATAGCAACATTATTGAAGACTGTATCTGTGATAAGATCACTGTCTTGAAAAACAAATGCTATCTTGTCCATTAAGGCGTTTATCGGAATATTTTTTATATTAACTCCACCGATTTTAATAGAACCTTCTGAAGGATCGTAAAATCTCGGTATTAGCGTTCCAATAGTAGATTTACCTGCTCCCGAATATCCAACTAATGCTGTAACTTCTCCTTGTTTAGCACAGAAGCTTATATTCTTTAAAACCTCTTCATTTCCATAAGAAAAGCTTACATTCTCAAATTCAAGATCATGACCTTTTATCTCTTCCTCACTATTTTCAATTGCAAATTCTTTTTGATCTATAATTTCGTAGATTCTCAAAACAACTTCATTTAGTAAATTCATTCCTTCTGCAAAATCTCTCAGTTTTAATGCAGGTACGCTAATGGCAGGTGCAAGAATCAAATAGAAAATAAAGACTGTAGCAAAATCCAAGTTATTATTTCGTGACATTAAAAGTATTCCTACTGGAACTATGAATGTAGCAACAGATAGAATAAACATTCTAAATGAGACAAATCCTGGTCTTATCATTGATGTCATCGAACTTGTAAAATCTCTATATTCTCCTACTGACTTTGAAAAAGTTTTAAATGATTTTATTCCCGTTCCAAATATTTTCACTTCCGGCATACCTTTAACGTATTCAGTAGTTGCTGAATTTATTTGATCCAGAATTGCAAAGTTCTTCTCAAGTCCACCCGACTTTATAATCTTTGCCATGATTGCAATCTGAATTCCTAAACCAACAAATATAATTAACAAAGTCGTAAGACCTAATATTAAATTTATCTTCAACATAACAATTATCATTGCTAAAATTAGTACTAAAGTTGAAATTAAATTTGGTAATTGATGAGAAAAATATCCCTCAATTTGATTCATGTCCGATCCTAATACTTGCCTTATTTTTGACTTGTTGTCTCCGGTAAAAAACCCTAAAGGAAGATTTCCAATATGAAATAATATTTTCTTTTTTAAGTTAGCTATTAAAACATATGAAAACTTATGGCATAAAATACCGCCAATGTAAGTTAAGCAATATGACAATACCACTGCTGCAAGTCCATAGATGCAGAACTGTATTGTACTTTGTTCTAATTTTCCATATAAAAATAGAGATTTTATGACTTTGTATATCACCAAAATTGGACAAATACTTAATAGCATCCCAAGACTAACAAATAATATCCCTCCTACAAGTTGTCCTTTTTTTATTTCACTGTAGGAAATAATATCTTTGATTGATTTCTTCTTTTTCATCTAAAACATACCTCCTTACCGAACGAGTTCGTTCATTTGCCTTAAAACTAATACAAGGAAAACACCATTGATGTTTCCCTTGTAAAATACTTATATTTTATTTTTTTCTAATGAGGTCTTTGAAATAGTTCGCTTATTATTCCAAAGGCTTCACTTGAATTTGTTTTGTTTTCTCCCTTAATAATATAGTCATTATATATTGTTCCAACAGCTCCGTATAAAATAAAAGCTGCGAAACTTCTCACATTTTCTCTGTTTATTCCCATATTATTTTCTATTTTTTTATTTTCAATTCCTTCCATTATAAACTCTGAATAGACATCTATAAATTTCCCAATGTAATGAATCAATTCCCATAGCCTGTACGAGTTATCTGTAATTGAATTCTCTTTTGAAAAATTATATCTAGTCGTGAACTGACCGATATCTTTTACTATAAGTTCTCTTAGAATTTTTATTCTTTCTTCGTAATCTATTTCCTTGTTTTGAAGGATACCTAACTTATTTTTTAATTTTTCATCAAAGTAAGTTTCCATACACTCCAAGAAAATATCTTCTTTTGATTTGAAATAATAATAAAACATTCCCGGCGCTCCATTAACTTCTGCGAGAATATCTCTAACAGAAACTTTCTCATACCCATACTTTTCAAAAAGTCTGGATGCTATGTTTATAAGCTCCTGTTTTCTTTCTTCTGGATCTTTTACATTTCTCTTTGCCAAAACCTCACCACCTATTGACCGACACTCGTTCTTTAATAAAGATTATCATTTTCTTATACTTTTGTCAATAGTGCCCTGAAATTATATTCTGAGTATGGTATAATTTTATTTACTATAAATAACACGCTTAACGCTTATAGTCTTAATTACACAATAACAGGGTCTGTAAATAATTTTGTGTATCAACCTAAATCCTGTTTAAAGGGTAATGGTTGATACATTTTTTATGCTTCAATCATCATTGGTGTAGCTACAACTTTTTCTACATCAACATTTTTATCTTCTAGATTATCTTCAAAATTCCCATATTGATTTAGGAACGAAAAAAAGAGCAAGTGGTTTTTCTTGTCCACCTGCTCTAAATATTTTTCATGTTCAGAGACTTTAAATATTTCTTCCTATCAATTATTTAATTTCCATGATTCCGCCTTAGTTTTTGCATTTATAAGGTCAGAATAAAGTCCATTATTTTTAATCAGTTCTTCATGATTACCACGTTCTACTATTTCTCCATCTTTTAAGACTAAAATCTGGTCAGCATTTCTAATTGTCTTTAGTCTATGAGCAATCATTATTACTGTCTTATTTTTTGTTAATGATTCTATTGCTTCTTTAAGCTTATCTTCATTTTCCGGGTCTATATTTGCTGTTGCTTCATCAAAGATTATGATGTCCGCGTCTTTTAGCATGGCTCTTGCAATGGAAATTCTTTGTTTTTCTCCGCCTGATAGACTTGCTCCACCTTCTCCAATGATAGTGTTATATCCTTCTGGTAAAGCTTCTATAAATTCATGGCACCTTGCCTTCTTTGCAGCTTGAACTACTTCTTCATGGCTTGCATTTTGTTTTCCAAATTTTATATTGTTTTCAATTGTATCTTCAAAGAGATAGACGTCTTGAAATACCATGGAAATAGAATTCATTAAGTTTTCTATCTTATAGTCCTTAATATTCTTTCCACCTATTAAAATTTCGCCAGAATTTACATCCCATAATCTTGCAATAAGATTGCAAAATGTAGTCTTGCCAGATCCAGATGGTCCTACAATAGCAGTCATGGTATTTTCTTTTATCTCTGCTGATACATTTTTTAAAATTGGTCTATCATCATAAGAAAAAGAAACATTTTTAAAGACTATATTGTGATTTTTTATTGGCTCTGTAATACTTCCTTCTTTCATATCTTCCATATCATTTACATAAGAATAAGAATCTATTGCATTCTCAACCATTCTTAGCATTGCAATAGCAGATCCAGATGTAATAAGTCCGTCAAATATTACAAAACTTGCTATAAGTATCATAATAGTATTGACTATTTGACCATTTTCAACAAAATATAATTTTATTGAAATAAACAACATCAAACAAATTGTTATAGCTATTATGATTTTAGCTAATAAACTATATGGCATTATAGTTTTTTCTAAATCAAAAGAATATTCACTAGCACTATCAAAGCTCTTGTCAAGTTTTTTATTATTACTTCCTCGTAGATTATATGATTTTATAATTTGCATTCCTTGCAATGTTGATAAGACTTCTTTGGTAAGTGATACCTGAATCTCATGAATCTTATCTGCATTTTTACTTGACCTTTTTTGCATACGAGCAATGATCATTAAAAATACAATAGAACCAACTATTGCTACAATACCTACCTTATAAGAAAACAAAAATAAGGATAAGATAAAAACAATAGCATTAAGCATGCCACCGAAAACCATAATACACAAAGTTGGAACCCAAGTCTCTACATTATCTAAGTTAGTAGTCGCAATAGTTGTTAAATTTCCTAAACTTAAACTTGAGAAGAATCCCATGGGAACTTTTTTTATTTTTTCACCTAATTCAATTCTCTTGTGTCCAGCCATAAAATATCCGGCATGTGTTTGTTTGAGCATAGAGGAATTTTTTGAAATAATTACTCCTGCTATACTAATTAATAAAAATAAACTTGATATTCCTATTGTTTTAAAGCTTATATCCTTGTTTACTATCCCAAAAATCGCATAATAAATGGCTGCAAATTGTAGAGCATTAAAAATAGAACCGAAAAAATTAGCAAAGATTGATTTTTTTAGATACACTTGTTCTTCAATAGAAAAATTCCATATTTTTTTAAAAACACTAAGCATTTTCTTCTCCTTTCAAGGCAGTTTCCCAAAGATTGTGATAATCTTTTGATTCCTTCAAAAGCTCTTCATGACTTCCTTTACATGCAAGTTCTCCATTTTTAATTACAAATATATTATCTACATCTGTTATTGTCTTTAAACGATGGGCAATTATAATTAGAGTTTTCCCTTTAACAAGCTCTGATATTGCATCTTGAATCAAGGCTTCATTTTCAGGATCGATATAAGAGGTAGCCTCGTCTAAAATAACTATTGGAGCATTCTTTATCATAGCTCTTGCAATTGATATTCTTTGCCTTTCTCCTCCAGACAAATGTTTACCAGCTTCTCCTACCCTTGTATCATATCCATCTGACAAGTTCATTATAAAATCATGGCAGGCTGCTTTCTTACATACTTCAATTATTTCCTCATCACTGGCATTTTTATTTCCTATTCTGATGTTATCTTTAATTGACATATCAAAAAGAAAATTATCTTGTGCTACATAGGAAATAACAGTAGATAACTTTTCAAGGGACATATCTTTGATATTTACATTTCCTATACTTATAGAACCACTATCTACGTCCCAAAATCCTGAAATTAGTTTTGCAATAGTCGACTTACCCGAACCCGATTCGCCTACTAAAGCATTCACACTTCCTTCTTCTATGTTTAAATTTATATTGCTTAGGACTTGCTTGTCTTTTTCATAAGAAAAATCTACGTTTTTCATCTCTATATTATGATTTTTTATATCTAAATTTGCATTTTTATGAGATAATTCTCTCGCAGAAAGTATATTTTTAATCTCCTCGAAAATAGTTGACATTCTTCCAATATCATCTTCAAAAGTCATTACTCTCATAATATTTTGGATAGTCCCAAAAGAAAGGATTATCAATGTTAAAAATACACCACCATCTAGTGAACCATTCATACAGAAATATAAACCAAATGGTATAATTGTCAAAATACCAACTGGAGCAATAGACATACTTATCGCATAGTCTCTTGTATTTTCTCCCATCCAATCATAATAGTAATTTGCCTTTTTATACACATTGTCCCTGTATTTTCTATAAGATTTTTCGCCTTGATTAAATGTTTTAATAACCTCTATTCCATTTATATATTCAACCACGGAATTATTCATATCTTGGCCAATTTTAACTGCTTGTGGAAACTTTACCTTCATTCTTTTCATCGGCCCTGTCATAAAAAATCCACCAATAACTAATGGAATTAAAGATATTAAACTTAGTCTATAATCTAAAATTAACATGTAAACAAATAATATTATAGGTCCGATTAAATTAGCTGTCATCTCAGGTATCATATGAGCCAATGTTGTTTCAGTATTATCGACTTGATTTACAATTATGTCTTTTAACTTACCAGTAGATTCATTCAATATATCTCCTAATGGCATATTAAATAATTTTTCCATAAGGCTTTTTCTTATATCTCGTATTATTTTATAGGCTGTTTTATGAGAAATCATTGTTGACAAAAACATAAACACTTCTTTGATTATAAGACATGAAAGTATCAAGAAAATTTTATTTATATAGTAATAAAAATCTTGGCTACCATCAATTAATGATATAATCATCTTACTTAGAATAATATATACAAAAAGATTTGAAATTACTCCAAGTATTGCAAACAAGACAGAAATAAAATATGGTGCTTTATTTCTCTTAATGTATTTTTTTAATAGATCCATAAATTTAACTCCTTTCATCATCTTTTTTCATTACATTTATAAAATAAGTCTCTATCATTTCAGTTAGATATATCTTATTTTTTGTAAAATTCTCACGTGCATTCAAAATTTCGCAAGCCATCAATCCAGAATTCATAATATTAATCATAAATTCAAATGTTTCATCAGAAGGTAACACGTTAAACAAAGTAGAAAACAATTCTTTAAATACTTGTATGGACTCTTTTTTTATTTTCACATATAATTCTTTCAGATCATCATTTTCTTTTAACTCACATAAAAACATAACATAAAGCTTTACATAATCATTATCTGCAAGTATCTTGTCTATAATCATTCTTGAAAACAACTGTGGACTTAATATTAATCCTTCATCATAAATTGATTTTTGAATAATATCTTTTCTATTTAAATTACCTTCCATCATAATGTCGTATAAGATTTCATGCGTAGAACCATAATGATGATACAAGCCACCTCTAGAAAGCCCAGTAGCTTCCATAATGTCATTCATAACTGTATTTCTAAATCCCTTATCCAAAAAGACTTTAATAGCTGCTTGTCTAATCTGCTTTTTTCTTTCATCAGCTTCCATTTTCATTTCATAAATAACCTCCAAACCGACACTCTTGTCGGTATTATTGTATCAACTCTGATAATCATTGTCAATAGCTTCGCTTATACTTCTTTATTAATTTCTTTAAATGCGGTATAATTAATAAAACTGAATAAACGCTTAACGCTTATAACTTTAATAGCAAGCACAGTAAGTGTACGGACACTTACGAAAAAATTAATGGAGCAAACCTTTACGGAATGCTCCATTTTTTTAATTTTTACCTTGTTAGGGAGAGCCCTAAGACCCCGAAATATATTTTATAAAGGAGAATAAAATGGCAAATAGATTTAGAAATGAAAGAATAGAAATAAAACTAACCAAAGAAGAAAAAGAAGTTTTTGAAAAAAAAATGAAACTTGCTAATTGCAAAACTATGTCCCACTTTCTTAGAAAATGTGTCTTAGAAAAAGAAATTTATGTTGTAGATTTAGAACCATTCAGAAACCTACAATGGCTACTTTCAAATGCAACAAATAATATAAACCAGATTGCAAAAGCTACTAATACAACTGGTGTTATTTACAAGAATGAAATTGAATCTATGAATAAGCAGATAGAAAAATTATCAAGAGAAATATGGCAGATCCATTCCCTACTTCTTAATAAATCAAAAGAAGGTTCTGGTGATTAGTATGGCAATTACAAAAATACATCCTATAAAATCAACCCTAAATTTGGCAATAGATTATATAACTAAGAGTGAAAAAACTGATGAAAAAATCTTGGTATCTTCATTTAAATGTCA
>NZ_WKZE01000010.1:0-51641 GCF_009678315.1 Finegoldia sp. BIOML-A2 | reverse complement strand
ACTGTTTGTTCAGGTGTTAAAGTGTTTGTTGAGTTGTCTGGATATGTTAATGTTACTGATCCATCATTTCCTACTTCAACTTTTGTAGCTTTTGGGTTAGCTGTCTTAACTTTTCCTTCTACTTCTTTCTTTTCTGCATCTGTTAATGCAGTCTTATCTTTAACTTCTGTCTTTTCAGGTGCTACTACTGGATTCTTTTCTGCATCTGTTTTTGCTTTTTCAGTTACTGTTTGCTCAGGAGTTAAAGTGTTTGTAGATTTGTCTGGATATGTTAATGTTACTGATCCATCATTTCCTACTTCTACTTTTTCAGCTTTTGGATTCTTGTCTTTAACTTTCTTTTCTACTTCTGCTTTTTCTTCTGGAGTAAGAGCAGTCTTATCTTTAACTTCTGTCTTTTCAGGTGCTACTGCTGGGTTCTTTTGTGCATCTGTTTTATCTACTACCTTAACAACAACTTGAACTATTTGTTTTGAACCATCTGGATAAGTGATTGTTACATTTTGAGTATATTGACCAACTTTACTATCTTTTGTTGGTAATTTTGCTGGGTCTACATATAACCAAGCATGAGAATCATTACCTATTGGTAGAAGGATTCTGTTATCTTCGCCAACTACAAACTCACCGTTATTTTCCTTGAAGATTAACTTAACTTTTTTATAAACATCGTGAGCATTTACATCTTTACCTTTTGATACAACTAGCTCTCCACCTTCTGCTGTAAATAATGAACTCCAAGGAGCTACTGTTTGTTTAGTTTCTTCTGATGGCTTTTTACCTTCTTCTGTTGCTTTTGCAGTTATTTTAGTATCTTTTTCTAGTTTTGGTGTTTCAACAGTCCAGTTTCCTTCTTGATCTGCTGTAGTAGTTTTCTTTTCTCCATTTGGTAGAGTTACTTCTACTGTGGCACCTGGTGTTGCTGTACCTGTAACTGTTGTATCAAAAGATTTTGGTTGGTTGATTTTTGGAGCTTCTGTCATCTCTACAACTGGATTTTTGCCTGCTGTAGCAATGCCTTCTTTTGATTTATTTCCAGCATTATCTTTTGCTATAGCTGTTACTTCTGTTTCGTCTTTTACTTTGTCAGCTGGGATTGTTACTATTCCAGTTGCTGGGTCTACTGTTAGGCCAGATCCTTCTGGTGCGCTCCATGTTCCATCTTCACCTTTTGTTACAACTACAGTTTCTAGTGTATCTTTACCTTCTGGTGTGTAAGTTACTTCTACTGTTTTTGTATCTTCGTCTGTTGGTGGGGTTACTGTTACTGATCCATCGTCTTTTGCTTCTACTTTTGGTGCTGCTGGAGCTTCTGGAGTTTTTTCTCCTACAGTTGTTGTAGCATCCGCTGGTTTTTTATCCTTTTCAGTTTGTGTTACTACTAGTTCATCACCTTTTGCAAGTGTTGTTCCATCTGGAACTTTTACTGACCAAGTTCCGTCATCATTTACTGTAGTTTCACCTATGATATCTTCGCCTTTTGTTACAACTATATTTGAACCTGGAACACCTGTACCAGTTATTGTTGGGTCATTTGCAGTTACATCATTGATTTTTGGTTTTGCTGAAGTTTCTTTTACCTTAGTAGCTGTAGCTGTAATCGTTGCATTGTCTTTACTTATAGCTGTACCCGCTGGTGTTGACCATGTTGGGTTTTCATATCCGTCTTTTGCTTTTACTTCTGGATACTTGTCAGCTGTTAATGCTGTTCCTTCTTTTACATCATATACTTTGTTGTTTGCAATGTCGTTTACACCGTCTCCGTTTGTAAATGTTACTCTTACGTATCCCTCTGGTGTTGGTGCATCTGGATTCTTTGTTCTGTCTATGATATCATCTAGTTTTGCTACATTGATTTTTGCTGTTGCGTTGTCTGTTGACTTGTCTGGATAAGTCACTACTACTGGAATTTCTACAGGTTTTCCTGCTTCTGATTCTTTTGGTTTATAAGTTACTTTTCCTGTTTTTTCGTCTATTGTTGCACCTTTTGGAGCATCTTTACCTAATGCGTATTTTGTTCCTTCTGGTGCTGTTGTAGCTTGTCCGTCTTTATCTGTAAATGTTGGTGCATCTGTTGTTACTTCAACACCTGCTTTTCCATCTTTATCTTCGTATGATGGTGTTAGCTTATCAGCAGTTGTTTGTTCTGGTGCTTTTTGTGTTGCTGTCGCTGTGATTGTTGCGTTACCAGCTGTTATTTCTGTTCCTGGTGCTACTGACCATGTTGGGTTTTCGTATCCATCTTTTGCTTTTACTTCTGGATACTTGTCAGCTGGTAATGCTGTTCCTTCTTTTACATCGTATACTTTGTTGTTTGCAATGTCGTTTACTCCATCACCATTTTTAAATGTTACTCTTACATATCCGTCCGGTGTTGGTGCGTCTGGATTGTTTGTTCTGTCTATGATGTCGTCTAATTTTGCTACAGTGATTTTTGCTTTTGCGTTGTCTGTTGACTTGTCTGGATAAGTCACTACTACTGGAATTTCTACTGGTTTGCCAGCTTCTGATTCTTTTGGTGTATAAGTTACTTTTCCTGTGTTTTCGTCTATTGTTGCACCTTCTGGAGCACCTTTACCTAATGCGTATTTTGTTCCTTCTGGTGCTGTTGTAGCTTGTCCGTCTTTATCTGTAAATGTTGGTGCATCTGTTGTTACTTCAACACCTGCTTTTCCATCTTTATCTTCGTATGATGGTGTTAGCTTATCAGCAGTTGTTTGTTCTGGTGCTTTTTGTGTTGCTGTCGCTGTGATTGTTGCGTTACCAGCTGTTATTTCTGTTCCTGGTGCTACTGACCATGTTGGGTTTTCGTATCCATCTTTTGCTTTTACTTCTGGATACTTGTCAGCTGGTAATGCTGTTCCTTCTTTTACATCGTATACTTTGTTGTTTGCAATGTCGTTTACTCCATCACCATTTTTAAATGTTACTCTTACATATCCGTCCGGTGTTGGTGCATCTGGATTGTTTGTTCTGTCTATGATATCTTCTAAGGTAGCCTTTGCTGTGAATCTAAAGTATCCTCTTTTATTATATCCTGGTTTGTCAATATCAATTATACGATTTTCTGGTGTCCACGTTACTGGGGCTTTGTATCCATCTTCAAATGTTACTTGTGGGAAGTCTGTATCTTTAAATGTTATTCCTGGTTTAACGTATGTTGTTCCAGTAGTTTTGACCTCCTTTACACCTGTTGAAGCTACAAATCTAACTTCTATACTATCTCTTGGTAAGTCGTCTTTACTTGGTGAGTTTGGATCATTAGGGTCGATTGTAACTATGTGGTCGCTTACGGTTAACATTTGTTTTGGAACTTCTATGAAAGAGCCATCAGTAAATGTTACTTTTAATGTTCCTTCAGATTTTCCAGCTTCATTAGAATTTCTTCCACCATTATCTGTTATTGTTGCTGCTTCTAGTAATTTCCTTACTGCATCTGAATTACTACCATCGGCTGGTATTACACCATGACGCCAATCAATGTCATCACCCTTCCAAACTTTGATTGTTTGAGGATTTACTCCACCAAGTTCTTTTACCTTATCGGCTGTTGTTGATTTTTTGGATACATTAATAACTGCATTAACATTATCTGTTGAGCCGTCTGAGTATTTTACTACTACAGGAATTTTAACAGCTTTTTCTGCATCTCCGTCAACTGGTGTATAAGTTACGCTACCGTCAGCATTAACTTTTGCACCTGTTGGAGCACCTTCACCTAATTCGTAAGTTACGTTTTCTGGTGTTGCTGGGTTTCCATCTTTATCAGTAAATGTTGGAGCTTTTACTGTAGCTTCTGTACCAACTTTTCCATCAACTGCTTCATATTTTGGCTCATAGTTAGTTGCTTCACCGTCTTTGATTGAAAGTGGAACTCTGTCTACATGACCTTTTTTGATTAGGACTTCTTCGCCTTTTTCATTTAATTTATAGATATCATAAGTTACTTCTACGTTTGGATCTTCTTGGGTAGCTTCAACTTTTACTGTTGGTGTTCCAGAGATTTGATCTTCTGCTATAGTTAAACCATCAATAGCTTTTCCATCAATAAATTTAGCTGTTACATTTTTAAATACATAGCCTTCAGATTCTAATGGTTTAATAGTTTCACTATAAGCACTGTTTACATTACCATCTTTTAATGGCGAATCTGTTACTAAAGCGACGTATTGAGAAGTTCCTACTGCGTCTTCTCCTGAATCTTTATCAGGTACTGATGTCTTTATAGTTACAGTATATTTACCTGGTTTTGTTGCTTTACCAGAAATAGTACCGTTATTTGGATCAATTGTAAGTCCTTTTGGAAGACCTTCAGCTGAATAAGTTGCACCCTTCATAGAATCATCGCTGGCGCCGGGGTTAGGAATGTTTACTTCATCATGTGCTGAAACTACTAATTTACTGATTTTTACAGTAAATGAGTCTTGTGCCAATAATTGACCGTTGTTTCCTTTAGCATCAACTCTATATAACTTAGCTGTAAAAGTTGTTGTTTCAGTAACACCTGTTGTATCATAAGTTGCTTCTGGGAAATCCCCTGTAGAATTTGGTTTAGTTGCAGTTTCCGTTTTAACTACATTTCCCTTTGCATCATACCAAACAATTCTAAATGAATCGGATGTGTTCTTATAAGGGAGTCCTTTTGTTTCTGTCTTAGCTTCATCACCCGGTGTTGCTGTGTTAAGACCAGTGTCGTAGTTTGTTATATTAAACTTGATTTCAGCTGGAGCTAATGCAAAGTCTGCTCTTGTACTATTTGCCGCTTGGACTGTGGATACACCAAATGCTGCTTGTGCCCAACCTCCGTGGATACCCCAAGCATTGTTAGAACCTGTGTACCAGTTGTTGTTCCAAGGTGTCATAACTCTTAACTTGTCAGTGCCTTCTGCGGAAATGAATAACCAATCAGAGTTTACGTGTTTTTCATTCTTGTCAAGTGCACCAGTTAAGAAAGAACCATCTGTGGCATTTTTAGCAACGGTTCCAAGGCGATCTTTTTGTTCTTGAGTCCATCCCTTTGGTGCAGTATATTCAGCAACATTTACACCATTTCTTTCTGGTCCCCAAGTACCATTAAATTGAATCTTGTAGTCACCTTCAGCATTGGTTACGGCGCTTACGGTTTCCGCAATCCATTTGTCTGGTTCTTTTGCTACTTGTTCTTTTATCCAATCTTGCAATTGCTTTTCAAGTGCAAAAGTCCATCCTGAACCACGAATATCACTAGGTTTGGATAAACTTAACATATTAGCAGTTTCTGCGCTAAAAATTTGTTTTAATGCGTAGTCAGATAAATAAGATGCTCTAACTTTTACATCTGGAGCTGGTGATGTATGAGTTGCTACAATACCCCATTGGATGCCGCCTGCAGATTCATAGTCCCAAGACACCTTACCTCTTACAGCACCTTGACCAACATTCAAAACTGGATCTGGGTATATTTGTGGACCTGTTGGAGTTGCTTCTTTATGCATCAAGTCTTCTTTTGGAATTTCCATTAAAAGGACTTTAAAATCAGTCAATTTATTAGGTATTATATAGCTACTTGCACCAGCTACACCAGGTACACCAGGTGAACCGACAGCATTGAATTCAACAGATTCTCCTGTTGAATATTGAAGTTGATAACCTGCTGGAATAGTAGATTTATCCACCCAGAACTTATAAGATTCAGTCCCTGCTGATGAAGTTGTATCGGCATCAAATTTAACTAGTTTACCATCATCCCCGATATATGGTTTTATCTTCATGTGGAATTGTCCACTAGCATCAGATGTTGCAGCGTATACAGGCGAAACTCTGTTTCCCTTCTTTTCAAACCATTGGAAGTAAACTCTAACCCCTTCCATTGGTATAAATTGACCTTTGTCTGCTTTAGCCAAATTTTTGTTTACATCATCGCCTACTTGTACACCGACATATCCGTGTACTGCATTTTTTGCATCTGAAGTTGTGTCTGTGTCTTCTGGTGGTGCAGCATCTCTAACTCCAGTTGTTGGTGCTTTTGGTGCTAATGTTAATTCTGGTTGATTTAGTTTTTCTATAGCATCTTTGATGTGTTTTTCAACATCGTAATTAGCATCTTTTTCTAGTTCTAATTTAATGTCGTTTTCAATCTTTTGGATTTGTTCTTCATCAAATCCAGCGTCAAAAAGTTGTTTCTTTTGTTCTTCTGTTAATTTGAATTCAGTAGTTTTTTCTGCTGTTTCTTCAGTTGTTGCTTCAGATGTTTCTTCTGCAGTTGTTCTAACAGTTCTCTCTTGTGCATTTGTTTCTTTTGCATTTGAAGAATAAGCTTCTACGTGAGAAACTGGTTTTTCAGTTTCTGCAATTTCAGCAGTTTCTTCTTTTGGTTGTTCTGATTCTTCTTCAACGTTTTCAGTGTTTGCAACTTCCGTTGATTCAACTGTAGCTTCTACAGCTTGTGGTTGGTCAACTTTTTCAGCTGCAACAACGTTTGGGGTGAAGAACATCATGTAACCTAAAAGGCATGAAACTACACCTACTGTTAGTTTCCTAAGACCATATTTTGGTCTTTCGTTAGAGCTTTTGGCTCTTTTTTCGGTAATGATTTTTTCAAATATCTTTTTGTTATTCATTACATTTTCCTTTCTTAGAATATTTTCTCTATTGGGTGGTTGGTTTTTGTAACAAAAATAAAATTTCGTATTAAAAATTGTTACTTTTTTGTAATATTTCTCTTTTAAACTCATTTTAAAAAGCAAACCACAACAATTGTGAACTTAGAATTTTATTTTTTAAATAATGAAAAGCCCGGAAATCGGCTTGTAAACTAATGTACAAAAGGAATGATTTGTTCAAAAGTTTTCTAACATTAAATAAAAAAATCAACTCTTCGTATGGATATTTTACCACAATGAATAAAAAATGCAAGCATAATGGAAGCAAATTAAACAAATCTATTATTTGTTGAATTATCCTGATTCATAGGGATTACATGTTAATCAACCTGTCTATGACAACATTTGTGCATATGTTTTTATCGTGCTAAATAATGTATCGTTATTCTTTTATATTCCTAATTATCACATTTAGTAAAAAACACCTATTCTTTTAAAAATTATGGTTTTTTTGAAATTAGTTAAAGATTTTAAATTTTTGTTTGATTTGTTAAGTTTATATTGTTTTAAACATTATTTTTTCACTAGTAATGTTAATTCTATTTGGTTTTAAATTGTAAAATGAATTATTATTTTCAATCTAAATTAGTAATTAGACTTAATTAAAATAAAAGTATCAATATTTTCACAAAAATAAAGTGGTTTTTCAATCAATATGAATTTTTATGATTTTTGACATTTTGGGACAGAATTTTTTTAACCCGAAAATTTATTTCAAATTAAGTTACCAATCTATTACATAAAAAAAGAGAGGACTGACGTCCTCTCTAAATCTTTTTAGTATAATCTATTTGCGTAAATTATTTACGTTTTTTAAGTGAAAGATAAGCTCCACCCATAGTAGCCATTGCTGCTGCTGCTATTGTAGCTGCTTCAGCTGCTGCACCTGCTTTTGGTAATGCTTTCTTTTCTTTAGCTGGTTTAGCTGGTTTTTTGTTATCTTCTTTTTCTGGTTTTTTGTTGTCTTCTGGTTTCTTTTCGTTGTCTTTTTCTTTTTCAACTACGATTGTTCCACCTTCGATAACTTTTTCGTCATCTTTTTCTTCTTTTTTGTCTTCTTTTCCACCCTTGATAGTTACATATTCAGGAATTTCAACTTCTTTATCTTTAGCTTCTTCTTTTTTTTCAGATATTTCTTCAACGTTATTTTCAGCTTTTACTTCAGCTTCTGGTCTGAATAATCCTTTAACTTCAGAAACTAATTTACCTTTTTGAACTACTTTGTATCCTGTTGGAACTTTAGTTACTGTAATCTTGTAAGTTCCTTCAGCAATACCTTTAACAATGATGTCTCCGTTTTCATCAGAAGTTCCAACGTAAACTTTTGAACGATCTTCGATGTTTGAGAATGTTAATGTTAATCCTTGTACACCTTTACCAGCTGTGTCTTTTACTGCGAATTTGTAAGTGTAAACTGTTTTAACTTCTTTGATTTCGTCTTTAGTTTTATCGTATTCTTCTTTAAGTTTATCTAATTCTTTTTGTAACTTAGCAATTGCATCAGCTTGTTCACTCTTGCTTAATTGTGAGAAGTTTTCAAGTTCTTTGATCATGTCAGCATTTAACTTGCCAGTTAAAGAATTAATTCCTTGATTTTGATCTTTTAAGATAATGTTAATTCTAACATATTTTTCTTTTAATTTCTTTTCAATTGATTTTAATTCTTCAGTAACTTTGTATGCTTTTTGATTAGCTACTGCATATTCTTTAGAAGCCTTGTCATAAGCATCTCTAGCTGCTAAATAGCTTTCATAAGCTGCTTTTGTATTAGCTTTTGCATCATCATATGCTTTATTAACTTTCTTTGTTTCTCTTTCAATTTTAGTTAATTCAGCTGCAGCATCTCCATAGTTATCATTTAAGATATATTTTTTATCTAATTCTTGTTTTTTAGCTTGATATAAAGTATCAGCTTGTTTTTCAGCTTGTTCTAAAGTTGCTTTTGCTGCTTTTTTAACATCAGTTCTTTCATTAGATGCTTTTTCAGCCGCATTATTAGCTTTTGCTAATTCTAATTTAGCATTTTCAACAGCTTTTCTAGCTTCAGTAATGTGCGCTTCATCAGCTGGTTTTTGAGCTTCTGCTTCTTCTAATGCTTTTTCAGCTGCGTGTAATTCAATCAATGCTTTATCAGCTGCTGCTGAAGCTGATTCGAATTTTCTTTGCATATTAGCAATTGTAGTATCGTATTCTCTTTGAGCTTGTTTTTTAGCTGCATCACGAGTTGCTTCTGCTTCTTTTAATTGCTTGTAATATTCTCCAACTTTAGCGTCATATTTATCTTTTTGTGCAATTTTAGCTAATCTAGCTTTTTCTTCAGCATCTTTTGCTGCTTCCCAAGCTTTTGTAGCTGCTTCGTAGTTAGCTTTTGCTTTTTCGTATTTAGCTTTTGCTGCTGCTTCTTGAGCTTGTAATTTTTCAATTAGACCTTCAGAAGTTTGGCCTGAAGCCCATTCTTGAGTTACAATAGCTGCTCTTCTCTTTGATAATTCAGCGATTTCTTTTGCTAATTCATCCAATCTAGCAGCTGCTTGTTCTTTAGTTAAGTTTAATTCTTCAGTGTAAGAATTTTCTGCAGAATTCTTTTCAGCGAATGTGCTTGCTGGAACTGCTGTTACGATTAAAGCACCAGCTAATGCTGCTGTCAATAATTTTTTGTTTAATTTCATTGGTTTATTCCTCCTAAAATTTTTAACCTTCATAAACTTAAACTTATATCATTTATGACTGTTTATCTGTAATTATATTTTAAATCAAATAATTTAATAAATCAAGCTTTTTAACAAAAGTTTAGTGCAGATTTGTCTAAAATATAACTTAGTAAACTTTCACTAAATGATAACGTGTGTCTATGTAACTTTTATTATACTATAATGAATTAAAATTTCAACCTTTTTTAGGGAAATTTTTGTGTTTTTACATATTTTTAATGGATTTTTTATATTTTTTTGATATTAGATGTATTTATTCTTGGTTTTTCTTAGTTTGTATTGGTAGATTTCGCTTAATTTAAATTATTTTTTTTGAGTTTGTTTTGATTTTTATGTTCTAATTTTCTTCGATTTCTTTCTCTATATACTATTATATGTTCGTGTGGTAATTATTAGAAGTGTTGTTATGTGAATATTGTGATATAACTGAAAATATTTTTCTACCAAAATTATGATCGTAATTTTTCTAGCAGTGGTACTTATAGCACAAAGTTATTTGATTTTGAATTCGTTTGATTTATGTCAGATGTTTCGTATTTACGCTGTTATGCTAAAGTATCTGTTTATTTGATGTTATCTATCGGTACTGTTAGTATAAATGAGATTTATTTTTGTAACTTTTTTGTAATTTTTTCTCATATTTTTATTTTTTTCAAAGAAAAAACACCAAGTTTGTTGCCCTTGGTGTGTTGTCGTGTTTTAACGTACAATATATTTCATCTGTATGTGTGGGATTCCATCTTCTTCAAATGGTTCTGATGTTTGAGTGAATCCTAATTTTTCGTAGAAGTTCATGGCGTAGGTTTGAGCTTCTATAATTATGGTATCTGCGTGAAGTTCTTCTGTTGCAAATTTTATTGCTGTTTTCATTATTTGTGTTCCGTATCCTTTGAGTCTTTCTGATGCGATTACTCTTCCGATGTGGAATGTGTCTTCTATTTTGTACAATCTACAGTAAGCCAAGATTTTTGAGTTGTCGTTTTGCAAATATATGTGGTGGCTGATGGTGTCGATGTCATCTACTTCGTGATACGGGCATTGTTGTTCTACTACGAATACATCGACTCGGAGTTTGTAGATGTTAAATAGTTCTAGTGTTGTGAGCTTGTCGAATGGTTTGATGATTGTGTTCATTGTTTCTCCTAGAAATTGTGCGATTATTGTTGGATAGTCAGTTGTGGTTCTGGTTGTCGATTCTTAAATGATTTGTTGTGTGTTTGAGTTTGTATGCCAAAAAAATTACTAGGACTAATGATAGTCTTAGTAATGTTATGTTGATATTGGTGTAGGCATCTTCGTTGTATCTGAAAAATTCTGTCATTAATTTACTCCTCGTAGATTTACGGATTGTCCAGTGTTACATACTTTTTTTATTTTACCATCTTTTATGACGTAGCAATTTCCGTAGATTATGTTTTCTGTGGCTACGATGTATGCCCCATCTTCTATGGCGTAGAATTTTCTTCCGTAGCTGTCTGGTAGTGTTACATCTTCCATGATTCGTTGGTTGTCGATTCGTTGGTGTTTGATTTCTTTGTAGTGTGGAAGTACAGATATATCCACAATTCCTAGTCCTTTGAGAAATCTACGGTAGTGAGTGGATTTGACTTCGCCAAAATTTTCTGGCTGTGCGTATACTTCTGATGCTGAATTCATGCTTCCTGCGCTGATTCCTATCACTAGTCCGTCGTAGTTTTTGATGTATTTTTGAAGATGAATGTGGTGGAAGAATTTGTTCTGTGTGGGAACGTGACCTCCCGCCAGTATTATGAGGTTAGATTTTGATATTAGCTGTTGTATGATCGATTTTTTGTAAATGGATAGTACTTCCCAGTCTTTTACAGTGAATCCACTTTTTTCGAAGGCTCTTTTGTGGTGTGAGCTTATTGTGTTGGTTAAAAGTGGTGTGTGTGGATCTGATGGAATGTACAGACAGTAGATATCCTCTACGTATTCGTGGATTTTGTCGACAAAACCATTTTGGCTGTTAAGTTGTCTTTTGTCAGAAGACATTATGTCGCTTGTAAGTATCACGTTCATTTCGCTCTCCTATATTTCGTGCAAATATATTTCGATTTGGATTTTGACCCAATTATCCAATATTTCCTTGGATATTACTTTACCGTAGAGTAGTTTTCCAGCGTCCATTAATCGTGAAAATACAATGTTGTCAGCTTTTGGTACGTATCCAATCTTTACGTTCATATCGTTTCTGATTTCGATGGCGTTAGCATCGTAGGGGTTGTCCTGTTGTCTGTAAAATTCCAGCCTATCTCCTATGTGGATGTGCTTTTCTAATTCGTCCATTCCTTCGATGTGTGTGGTCCCTGCGATATGCGTATCGAACAGCAAAATATCACGTTGGAATGGTTTGATTCCAGCTAAGCCATGTCCATCAGTGTATTTTATTCTCAAATAATCGTTGTTCTTTTTTATGATGTCACTCATTTTATTCCTCTTTTAGAAAGTTTTCGATTTCTTCGGTGTATATTTGTATTTCATAAGAATACCTGTCGTACATTTCGTTAAGTTCCTTGTATTGTTCGATGGTTTTTTCTTTGTTTACCAATGTTTCTTTTAATATATATGGATAAGTCGATTTGATTTCTTGAATTTGTGAGGTGAGTCTGTCAACTAATTTGGTGAGCCTTTGTTTTTCTTCAAGGGAATTTTCGACTGTGATTGATTTGTCCTCCAATGATATTTCTATCATTTGTAGTTCAAGCAAGTTCCCGTTTTCGTAGCACTCTACAACCTTGTTGAAAAGTTCTTTTTCGTATTCTGTGACATTTGGATTCATGTCTGGGTGTAGTTTTTTAATTAGTTTTCTGTAGAGCGATTTTAGTTCCTTATCTTCCTCAACGGATAATCGCGGTAATCCTTGGCGAATTTTCGCATCTTCGATTTCTCCAAGCTTAGCGTTAAGTATCTTGTAGAATTCCTCCAATTCTTTCTCAAGTTGTTCGTCAATCGTATCCAAATCGATAGGCTCGTTGTGGTTGCGAGAAGTTATAATTAATTCCAGCTTTCTTTTCAGCCTGCGATACTCACATTCCGCTTCATAGACCTTGTATTCAAGCTTTCCGAATTTCAGAACGTATTCAGCTTCAATATTCTTGCATTCATGAAACAACAAATTATCGCGTTCAAGTAAAAGCATCGACACAGACACTCTGAGCTTGTCGAGCTCATCGTCGTATTTGTCATTGTAATCCACCTTAACGATTTTTTTAATCATAGCCTTCTCCCCCGATAATTTCTTTAGTTTATTTTACCACAATATTGGGGCTTTTGGGGTGTGGGGTGAAATGTTGTTAGTGTTTTGATAGTGTTTGAAAAAAGTATACGCCCTGTGACTCTGATTTTAGTAAACAAACCAAAAACATCGTAAATAAGTGAATCATTCGGAAAAAATTGGAATAAATTTTAGCGAAATGAAACGTTAAAAATTGTGCTGTTTGAGCCGAAGGCGAGTTCACAATTTTAGTTTCATAAGCGATGAATTTATTAATTTTTGTAGACAGATGAGCGTTTTACGAGTTTTTGTGTTTCCCTGTCCCTGTGTGATGTATACGTCCTGCGAAACCCCCTCTCCCTTTTTTATAGAATTGAAAAAAGTAGATGGAGAATGCTTGCTAAATAATTTAGCATTGAAACAAACCAAAAACATCGTAAATAAGCGAATCATTCGGAAAAAATTGGAATAAATTCTAGCGAAGTGAAACGTTAAAAAATCGCACTGTTTGAGCGTCAGCGAGTTTGCGATTTTAGTTTCATAAGCGATGAATTTATCAATTTTTGTAGACAGATGAGCGTTTTACGAGTTTTTGTGTTTCCCTGTCCCTGTGTGATGTATGTGTGGTGCGAAAATGTGGAATTGAAAAAAGTAGAAAACCGTGTAAACACGGTTTTCTACTTCTATTATTTAATCTACTGATTTTAATGCTTCAAGCATATCTACTTTTTTCAATTTGTGGTTGACTATTACTCCTAGTGCGTAGAGTATAACAATTACTAAAATCACTGGTAGGATATATACCCACACTTCGATGTTTGGGTTGAAGAATATTTCCGCTGGTGCAACTTTTTCGAGGATTACTTTGTGGAGTATTTTCCCACCAAATATTCCAGCGATTATTCCAATAATCGACAAGCAGATTGTCTCACGATAGATGTACATGGTTACTTCATTGTTGAAAAATCCCAATACTTTTATCGTGGATAATTCTCTGATTCTTTCTGCTACGTTGATGTTGGTCAAGTTATACAGAATTACTATTGCAAGTAATAGCGACATTATAGTTAGCACTGTCATTACTTTCGTGAGCGAGTTTGTCATCGATTCAACTTGGATGATGACGTTGGTGTTTTGTGATACGGCTTTGATTCCGTTTGACGCCATGAATTTCGCTGTGATTTTTTCGACGTTTGTTTTTGATTTGTCTTTGAGGGCAATGAAGTAGCTGTTGTTTGTCGGTTTATCATTCGTAATTTTTGCAAAATAATCATCACTCATGAAGATAAAATGTCCAGCGTACATTTTGGTGATTTGTGCGATTTTGAATTTTCTGTCTTGGTTTGCAACTTTTAGCGTTATCGTGTCGCCTGTATTCACTTTCATCAAATCGGCTAGTTTCTGCGATATAACTATGCCGTCATTCGTTATTTTGAGTGCGTCTTCGGAGTTTTTGTGCTCCAAATTGATATATGGCGAAAATGTGTCGGCGTGTGTGACAAGCATGGTTATTGTTTGTTCGTCTTCAATTCCCGGGATGTTTTTCGTTATATTTTCAAAGTGGATTGGAATGTAGCCTTGAATATCATCTGATTTTATTAATTGATCGATCTTTGCTTGTTCTTTTTCTGTTACAAAATCTTTCTTAGCAACTACTGCATCGTATTGGATGATTTGTCCGTATTGTTTGGTCTGGATTCCTTTGATTGACGATGAGATTCCTAGTCCAGCGAATAATAGCGCGACAGACCCTGCAACTCCAAATATCGTCATGAACATTCTTTGCTTGTATCTGAAGATATTTCTGGCTGTGACTTTTTGCGTGAATGTCATTCTGCTCCACAATGGTGTGATTCTTTCCATAAAAATCTTGGAGCCTTTTGTCGGTGGTTTTGGAAGCAAGAGCTGCGCCGCAGTTTCTCGTAGTTCTTTGACCGAGATGTAAACTGCTGGTAGCACGCTGCAAATTATTGCAAATAGCACCGATAGTCCGAGTATTTTAAATGAAAAATAATATTTGACTGGTGGTATTGTCATACTTGCCAAAAGCGACGTGCACAAAATGTACGGAAGTACGTACGTTCCAAGTAGCGTTCCCAAAATCGTGCCCAATCCTCCAGAGATTAGTCCGTACAACACGAATTTCTTGATGACATCAGTATCATTGTAGCCCAATGCCTTCAGAATTCCTGCATTGTTTCGTTCTTCTTGGACAAATCTCGTCATTGTCGTTACTGTTACTAGCGCTGCGACAAGATACAAGACTACTGGGAATAAGTTACTTACTTTCGTAATTCCCGATGATGTCGTTTCGACCATTTTGATTCCGTCGCCACCCGGCATTGTCCTTCTCGTGTATGTCGAATATTCTGGCAACGATAATCCGTCGATTTCTATTTGTGCGTCGTGAATTTTGGATTCTGCGTCTTGGATTTTGTCGTCGGCTTTTTTCTTTTCATTTTCAAATTCTTTTTTATTGTCGTCAAGTTCTTTTTGTGACGATGAAATTTTGTTCAGTCCTTCTTGAATTTGTCTTTTTGATGAGTTCAGCTGTGCAATTCCGTTTTGGTATTTTGTCTTGGATGCGTTAAGCTGATTGCGTCCAGAATTGTATTTCGCAACAGAATTTTGGTAGAGCTTTTTCTTTTCGTTAAGTTTAGTTTGTGCCGAGTCAAATTCATCAATTTTTTTCATTCCAGATTTGTATTGTTCAAATCCCTGATTGTACTTCGCCAATCCTTGGTTGTACTGAGCTTCGGATTGTTGTATCATCTTTGATTGTTCTGCGATTGAACTTTCAGCTTGTTGGATTTCTGGAACAATTTCAGGATTTATTCCCTGTTTTTTGAGTTCTGCTTTCTTTTGTTCAAGGTTTTGTTTTGCCTGTTGTAGCTTTGCTTTTCCTTGTTGGATTTGTGCGTTTGATGAATCAAGCTTTGCTTTTGTGGCATCAAGTGTTGTTTTTGATTGTGATAGCTTCTTTCTATTTGCTTCGACTTCTTTTTTCTTAGAATCCAATTGTTTTTGTCCGTTTTCAAGCTGAATTTTCGCATCGTCCAATTGTTTCTTGGTTGCTTGAAGACGACTTTCTGCTGATTCGATTTGGTATTTTGAATTCTTGATTACAGACTCCTTGTCTGCGATTTGTTTTTGTGCCGATACTAGCTTTGCTTTTTCGTCGTCGATTTTCTTTTGTCCGTCGGATAATTTCTTCTCTGCATCAGTTATTTCTTTTTTCGCATTTTCGATTTTCTTCTTGGATTTTGTGATTTTGTCATTCGCCTTTGATTTTATTTCTTCGAGTCGTTGTTTGCCGTTATCTTTCAGTATTTCATCGAGTTGTTTCTGATGTTTGTCGACTTTTCTGGTGTATTCAGAGTCTGTATAATTAAGCCCACGCACATCGTGAAAGCGTGTACGCACAATTGTGTATACATCAGTGTCGAAGTTATCTGGTGTTACTACTGCGTAGCCTTCCAAGTTACCAGATCCCGCAGAAGAATTTCCCAAAGCGGTCTTGGAGACAATTTCTGTAGAATTGACGAATCCCGTTACTGTGAATTCTTCCTGTTTCAAAATCTTACTGTCTTCGTCTTTTTCTTTTAATTTTATTTTATCTCCGATTTTGTATTTGGATTTGTATTGATCTGTAAGTGCTATGTCTCCGATTTTTTGTGGAAATTTGCCACTTACTAGCTCAAACTTAGATATGTTTTTAGTATTAGAAAAAATTCTGAATGATGTTGGAGTATCATCTATCGTCGCATCTGAAAAATATCCGTACTCAACGTCTGCGATGTTTTTGATTTGATCGATTTCCTTCGCATCATTTGTCGTGATTCCGTAATCGCTGATGACGTTAACATCTGACAAATTATAATCTTCGTAGTATTTGTTAGCCGATTTGTCGATGTCTGGGCCTGTGACTTTGAGTGCGACAAGTGTCATGGATCCAAGCATCATCAACAACATTATCGACAAAAATCGTCCCTTAGATTCTATAAATGATTTGAAAATCGTCTTGTTTAATGTTTTCTTCTTCATTTTAGTATTCCAACGTTTCTATGTTTTGTGGATTTGCATTCATTACGACATCACGAATTTTCGAGTCGTGCATATGAATAACTCTGTCTGCAATCGGCGCCAACGCTTGGTTGTGCGTAACGATAACAACAGTCGCCCCTTCTTTTCTAACCATATCTTGCAAGATTTTCAAAACTTGCTTGCCTGTATGATAATCGAGAGCTCCAGTTGGTTCGTCACACAATAATAGCTTAGGATTTTTCGCAACTGCACGTGCGATTGCGACACGTTGTTGCTCTCCTCCTGATAATTGTGCTGGAAAATTGTCGATTCTTTCTCCAAGGCCAACTGATTGTAAGACTTCTGTTGCATCGAGCGCATCTTTTACGATTTCAGATGCTAGCTCCACGTTTTCTTTGGCAGTTAGATTGGGAACAAGATTATAGAATTGAAACACAAATCCCACGTCATTTCTTCTGTAATTTGTGAGTTCTTTTTCGTTGAATGTACTGATGTCCTTGCCATCTATTAGTACATTTCCTTCATCATTAGTATCCATTCCACCGAGAATATTTAAGACGGTTGATTTGCCTGCTCCTGATGAGCCTAGAATTATCGCCAATTCTCCTTTTTCTATTTCAAATGATATGTCGTTGTTTGCAATTATTTCAGATTGTCCTGATTTGTAGCGTTTGTAGCTGTTTTTCATTTCAATGTATGCCATGTTTCACCTCTTATATGAACAATGTGTTGATTTATCTTATAAATTATTTTATATTAAAAGTAGAATTGTAACAAAACAATAGTGAACAGTTTGTTGATTTAAGGAGATTTTATGATTAGAGAAACAGATACCAGGGACAAATTAAAAAATGCGTTGACGATTTTGTTGAACGAAAAAAGTTTGAACGATATTTCGGTGAGCGAATTGACGAAAGAGGCTAGCATCAATCGTGGAACTTTTTATTTGCACTACGATGATAAAATGGATTTGGTGGATAATTTGGTGGAGGAAATCTTCGAGGAATTGAAGGAGATTTTGACGTCGGAAAAAGTTGGCAGTAAATATTCATACGATATCATCAAAAAAGTTATCGATTATGTAAAGGATGATTTTGATTTTATTTACGCGTTGACGATGAATAGCTACAACTACATCAACGATATGTTGAGGAAGTTTTTGTTGGCGTTGATTGAAACACTTCCGGAGTTGAAGCATTCGATTGACAATCACCCGTTTTTGCCAAAAGATTATTCGACGGAGGTTTTCTTGTCGTTAAATTCGGGAATTATTTTACATTGGATTAGAAAAGGTGGCGTGGAAAGCACCGAAGAATTGGCAAATTATTTCTATCAAGTGAGCAATTTAAAAACGACTTAGCCAGTGTGACTGAGTCGTTTTGCGATTAATCTTCAATTATATAACTGTCGACTATTTCTCCGAAATATGTTACGTGAAAATCCTTGTTGGAGCCAGGATTGGAGCTATCGACATCTTGTGGGTAACTTCTGTTCAAAATATCGTCTGGAAGTAGGGACAAATCCTGTTCTTGACGATAAAGAAGTTTGCATTCAATAGTTAAAGGAAGTTCTTTGATTCCATTTACAGAAATAGTTTCGGGCTCAACGAGTGTGAGATTCGCTTCTTTTACTTTATCAACATCTCTTCCACTTTGGCTGCCACAAACTTTCATGATCTTTTTGTCGTAGGATCCGATTGGAACGCTGATTGTGAATTCTGGATTTGCATCCAATAATTCTCTGGTAAATCTTCCTTCTCTAACGTAGCAAACAAACACTGGCTTGTTCCAATTGTAGCCTATTGTTCCCCATGCAATCGCCATGCTGTTGAATTTGCCGTTTGCTTTCGTGTTCAAAAATATTCCTTTTGGAAGTTCCTTTACAATGTCTGATGCGTAGTCCATTACGTCGATTTTTCTTTTGTTCATTAGTTTTCCTTTCGTTTTGCGATTTAAATAAATGTTACTGTTTCTGACAAATCTTTTCTTTTGTCGTGAAGTGGATTGATTTCAGAATCTTCAGCAGGATAGCCTATGTCTAGCATCATTAGCACTTCTTCTTTTGCTGGAAGGCGGAACTTCTTGTGTGTGATGTCTGGATCCAAGAAATTAATCCAACAACTTTCCAATCCTTGGTTTTTCGCTGCAAGCATCAAATGAGTAGCGACAATTGTCGCATCTTCTATTCCGGAATCTCTTCTATCACCAGGATATGTAAACACGTTTGTCTTGTCAAAGGTTACAAGCAAAACTGTACTTGCGCCGTATCTACAAGGTGTCACTTCGTCGACTTTCTTCAAATTTTTTTCTGATTGTATTACATAAATGTGATGTTCTTGCAAGTTTTTCGCTGTCGGAGCTAGTCTTCCAGCTTCCAAAATCTTGTCCAATTTTTCCTTTTCGACCTTTTTGTCGCTATATTTTTTGCAAGAATATCGATTTTTGATTACTTCTTCAAAATCCATATTATTCCTCCCGTAATTTTTAAAATCTAATACTAATATATCACATTTATGAGATATTGTAATATTTTGACAAACAAAAAACCAGTACACATTTTCACGCGTACTGGAATATCCTATTAATTACTTTTGTTGAATGAAGTTATTGAAAACTTCTGTCAATTTTTGTTTTACATCTTCTGGGATTTGACCTTCTGATTCTTCAACTTTTTTGTAAAGATCAGGGTGTTGTTCTTTTACTTTGTTTACTATTTCTGATAGTGCACTACCTTGTAAAAATCCTGGTAATTTGTTCTTCAATTCTTCTGGAATTAAATCCATAATTTTTTGTTCTGTGTTTGCCATTTTGTGTCCTTTCTTGATTTAAAATTATTTCGACGTTCCTACAGTACATTTATACCCATTTTTTCAAAATAAAAAAAGGTCCAACCAAAATTGATTGAACCTTGTTGTATTATAATTTAACTACGTTAACTGCTCTGTCGCCTTTTTCAGAAGCTTCAACATCGTAGGAAACTTTTTGTCCTTCTTCTAATGTTCTGAATCCTTCTTGTTGGATTGCGCTTTGGTGAACAAAAATGTCCTTGTTGTCTTCTCCTGTTATAAATCCGAATCCTTTAGTAGAATTAAACCATTTAACTGTTCCGTTACTCATAATATCCTCCTTGTTATTCCGTAGAATAACCGTACCACTGTACAATTTTATTTTTTGTGATAACTAATTAATTTAAGAGAATAAAATATTTTACAAAACTTTGATTCACTACCTTAATTACTTACTACTTTTTCAGTATACAACTTAAAAGTTATACTGTCAAGCATTTTTGATTAATAGTTTTTGTGTTTTATAAGTTTATTTTTTCATTTCTTTATGTTTTGCAGTCATAGATGTGACTGTTAATTTAAAAACTCTAGTTCTCGGGATTGCCTTCGGATTGAATTCAAAATGTTTTGTATGATATTTGTCCGTCATCACAGTTAGTGCTTTGAATTTTTCTTGCTGATCTGTCACATATTCTATTACACCCTTGCCCATGATGCTCGAATAATTCATCGTGCAGTATCCTATTTCTCTATTGGAATACAAATCGTGATTACAATCCATCTCAAAAGAAGCCTTGTTGTTCTTGTCGATTAGTTCGTATTTGTATCCTTCCAACGCTCCGTGAAAATACAGCACCAATTCATCGTCAATCACTTCATATCCAAAATTCAGCGGCAAAATATACGGATAGCCTTCATCATCCATAAGTCCAAGCCTACATACATCACACGCATCAATTATCTTCAATTGTTCATCAAAACTTGTAATTTCACGATCTTTTCTTCGCATTTTATCTCCTTTTCTTTAACGATTTTAGATATTGTTTTTGTTCTGGTGTTATTCTGAAACTTTCCCTCGCTTTTTGAATGGTTTTATTGTGTTTCCAACTCTCCAGCAAATTATCTTCCAACACGAATACAACATCGTCCCATTGTTTTGCCAATGCTGTCGCAAAAAACCACGCAATCATCATATTTACATAGTATTCTTCGCTTCTGATATCAGTCGCTATTTTCAAATACTCTACCTTGAACTCATCATCCAAGAAATATTTCATCAAAAGACAAATAGCCACTCTAATGGTGTAAGGGTGAGATGATTGTGCCCACAATTTTATTTTTCCGATTAATTTATCGGTATTTTGGGTGAAAATTTTTGGCGAAATGCAATCGCACACTGCCCAATTATCTACAAATGGAAGAAATCTCTCCAAGTGATCTATACAATCGTCGTAACTTTTCATATTAGAAATCAAAATAGAATGAAGCATATTTTCTTCGTAGTATGTGTGTGGCAAATCTTCCATGAAAATTTGCGATTGTTTTTCGTCAATTTTCTTGGCTAATTTTCTCAAATCAGGCATTCTAACTCCAATTATCGTTGACTTGTCGATATTAGGAATTAGTTTTGCTTGAAAATCACGATATTTAACATCTTGTAGAGATTTAAGTTCATTAATTATTTCCATTTTTATTTCCAATCAAAGTATAAATCTTATAACCAACGCTTACAGTCATCAAAATTCCAAACACAAAAAGTTTTGTCGCAACGGATGGATTTCCTTCTTTGAAGTATCCGTAACCTGCCCAGTACAACAAAACCGTTACGAGTACAGCGATTATCCAGAAAATTCCCACAATTATTTTGTAGACTTTATTGAGCGTAGGGTTGTTTTTTCGATTTCTAAAAATTCTTTCGAATAAAGCGATTAATGCCACGACTATCAGAACGTAAATTATATTGTAAACAAATTTATTCATGATATCATCCTTTGCGTAAAATTCTATGTACAGGTATTTATGTTTATATTATAATATGAATGGTGATTAAATGAAATACGTGTTTTTGTTGAGTAGCAAGGCCGGAGCAGGCTCATTCTCAGAATTAGAGCACTCAATTGTGAAGTGTTACTCAAGCAATAATTTGAAATATACAATAATAAAAACAGAACACAAAAACCACGCTTGTGAAATCGTTCAAAAATATTGCGATTGTTCGGACGTCGTTTTGTATGTGTGTTCAGGAGATGGAACATTAAACGAAGTAATAAATAAAATGAAAGAAATCAATGCTAAGTTCAGTGTGGGACTTATTCCATCGGGAACAGCGAATGATTTCTCTAAGAATTTCGATTATTCAAACTTCAAAATCGAAAACACAATCAAGCCCGTTATCGACGATATCGATTTAATCAAAGTCAACGGAAGATATTGTGTGAACGTGCTAAGTTTCGGTTTTGATACAGTGATTTTAAATTCTGCGTATAATTTGTTGAAGAAAAACCCAAAACTCAGGGCAAATGCATATCCACTTGCCGTTTTTCAAAATATATTTAAAATTCCAAAATACAAGCTGGAATCTAGTACAAGCAACGGACAAAACGGAGAGGTTAGTTTGAAAGGATATTATCTTTTAGGTGCCATTTGCAATGGTGGTTTCTACGGAGGAGGGTTCAATCCTTCACCATATGCGAATTTGACCGATGGAGTGTTGGAAATGTGCTTGGCAGAAACAATGCCATTGTACAAGATAATTCCTTTGATTTTTAAATACAAAAAAGGTGCTCATCTGTCACATCCTCTTATTCATTTTCAAAAATTGACTAAAGGAAGTATCAAATTCGAAAAAGAATTAATGGTCAATGTCGATGGAGAAATCTTCACGACTGATTTCTTGGATTTTGAAGTGGTTCCAAAAGCATTGCGATTTGCTAAAGTTTGCGATTATAGGAAGAAATAGAGTTTTTGTCACGGATATAGCACAAAATTTGGGACAATTTAAGAAATTTTAAAATTACTCATTAAAAAATCAGAGCTTTTTAATCAGCTCTGATTTTGTGTGCTATTATTTACTAGCTTTTTCCAATTCTAATACTACTGAATTTGGAATAGATTTTTCCCCACCTACTATGATAAAGTAGTCGATTGTTTTATTAACGTAGTCTCTTAATTCTTTTGAAGCTCCGTTCTTGCTAACTAATAAGATTGGTGTTTTGTGGATCGCTGCTACTTGAGATGTTACCAATGCATCGGCAAATAATTCGCCTCTTGCTACGAAGGCTTGTCTTCAAATACTTTTCTCCGTTTTTTATTGACTTTCGCAAATTTATAATTGCAAAAATCTTTTGTTATCTATATTGTATTCCTTATATATATTTTTTTCAATGTTTTTTCTCACATCTTTTTTGTCTATTCTTTTTACAGTTTCCAACAAAAAAACTTCCAAGATCGTTACAATCCCAGAAGTTATCCCCTATATTTTTACTTATTCTAATTATTTAACGTCGTAGTCGAATTCATTTATCGATCTTTTGCTGTCTATGTTTTGTTCTTTAAGAAATTCCATTTCTTTCAACCCTTTAGATTTTGCGACAACTGATTTTGGAAAAGACACGATTTCTTGGTTTATTATGCTGATATTGTTGTTTACGATTCTTTTTGCAGCGGCTAATTGTTCATTTTCGTCGCTAATTTCATCTTGTAGATTGATGAATTCTTGTGACGATTTAAGATCCGGGTAGGCTTCTGCAAGTGCAAATATTTTGCTGATTTCACGGTCTTGATTTTGTATTGCGGAGTTGAATTCTTTGATATTTGCATTTTGTCGAAGTTTAATTACATCCGAAAAAGTTGAGCTTTCATGTTTTGCGTATGATTTGGCTACTTTTATCATTTCACAAATTGTGTCGTATCTTTTGGCTAATGCTATGTCCACGTTTTTCTTGGATTCGTCTATAACGACTTTGTATCGGTTAAATCTATTCGATGTTTTTACCCACCAAATTAATACTATAAAAATGATTAATGCAATTATTCCAATTGCTGTGAATTCCGAATTTAAAAATCTGTCCATAATTTCTCCTTATAATTTTTCACCTATTATATCTATTAGAGAGTAAAATCCAGATAATTTTTCTCTAACTTTTTCGTACTCTGTTGAAAGCGACAATTCATCAACTTGTTTTTTCGTTTGTGGTAATGCAAATAAAAACGCATTTGATTCGAATGATACGGAGATGTATTGTTCATTCATGTATAAGCACACTCTCATTTTCTCTTTCCAATCGTTCAATAACTCTATAATTTTAGGATCTAGAATTAGTCTTGTGTAGAAATCATCTGTTGAATATATTGCGTATGAGTTGTTAAATTCAATGGATTCCGTCTCAATTCCTTTTTCTATTTTTGTTTTCTTGCCGTAGTTTCCATGATTTCTAAACCCAAGTACTTTACCTTTTTTTATGGGAACTACTCTTATGTGTCCATTTATTTTAGTGTCAAATTTTGCCATCAAAACCTGTCCACAAAAATCGATAATTTGTCGTGTGTGTCCTTCGCTATCTTCAGTTTCTGTGAAAGCTTCCATATTAGAAAACTCTGTTTTGTAATCATCACCAAATACTATGTGGCAGTTTCCAAAATAATACTCAGAATCAGGAACCAGCCTTTTCATTACTTTCACATCAATTTTCTTAGAATAATCAATTGTTGTATCCGGCAAGATTTCATTCAACACTGGTAATAGGAAATTATCAATATAGGATTTTGCAAGTTCATTTCTTCGTTGTTTTGAATATTTGTTCCAAAAATACACTATAGCAGCCATTACAAGAAGCGAATAAATATCTAGCATCGCTCTTAATACAAGAAATAAAAATATAGTTCCTATTACTATTACAAATGGATTAATGATGTTGTTTTTCATTCTATTTTTTACTGAATGTAGTTTTGATTGCATTTGTGGAGAATTTTCTATTTGTTTAATTCGTTTTACGATTTCGGGATTGGTGAATTTATCCCTGTATTTTTTCCTCACTGCTTTCCCTTTCACTCACTTTAATTGCACCTGTATTTATTTATATTTATACCCGATTATTCGCGAAAAATAAGCTATTTATACTGATTTTTGATATTTTTACAAATATTTTACACATATTTATTGTGTACACAACATAAAAAAGACACCTTCATACCAGTGTCTTCTACGTATAAATTTATTTTTTTGTTATGCTCATTCCTATAACCATACCCAAAAGCATCCCGATTGATATAAAAGTCGCGATGTTGTCTTTCCCAAAAGCAGTTCCGAAACCCGCGCCTAGCATCATTCCTAACGCCATTCCAAGTGACATATAATTATCATCGGATTTATCTGATTGTTTTTTCGATTTTTTGATGACGATTAGGACTAATATCACTACTATAATCATTGGTAAAAGTATTTTAAATATTTCCATATCTTCTCCAATTTATAAATTTTTCTTAAAACAAATAATCCTGTTTGATTCTTCATCTGACTGTAGAATTTCTTTAAATTCTCCTTCTAATTTTAATTCGTCTTCATTTTGGTTTTGCCGTATTTTCGTGGCCATTTTTATGACAATAAGTGAATCTTTTTGTATAGATTCTAATATTTTCATTTATTTTCCCTTTTCCTCTCAATTAGATTTTATTCTTAGTAAATTAACGTGTCAATGATTGCAATAAAAAAACTGACCTTCTAAGTCTTATAACTTTTGAAGATCAGTTATATTTTATTCAGATAAATTTTTCCCCGATAATTTGTACACTTTTTTCGCTCTGTTTTTGAGTCTTGAATCGTGTGTTACACATATTAGTGTTGTTTTTTTGTTCAATTCATCGAGCAAGTCCAAGAATTTGTCGACGTATTCTTCATCCAAGTTCGCTGTTGGTTCATCTAGTATTAATAGCTCTGGTTCATTAATTAATGCTCTTAGAATCATTAGCTTTTTAATTTCTCCCCCAGATAAGTTCTTAGCGCTGTTTAGTTGAAGAAGTTCTTCCATGTCGTATTTTTTGATGAATTTCTCATAATCAAAATTATCCACGCCTGAAATGTCTGCTTTCATTTCCAAGTTTTCCTTAACTGTTAGTGCTGGAAATACTATCAAATCTTGTGGCACGAATGATATTTTCTTGGAGCGAAGATCAGATATTTCTTCGTCTGTAAAATCTTTTACTTCTTTGGAGAAAACTTGTACGCTTCCTTCATCGTAATTTAAAAAACCTAAAATCACATTTAGAAGTGTACTTTTACCTGCGCCACTTGCTCCGACTATCGCAATATAGTCATTTTCATCTACAATTAGATTTACATCTTTTAGTACTTCGTTTTTTCTATCAGAATTGATAAGGTAGCTTTTTGATAAATTTTGTATTTTCAATATTTCCATTTAATTACCTCTCAATGTTAGCGCTAATTCGTTTTTGGATATTTTGATTACGTTGAATATTTGCGTGATTAGGGCAATTACTACTACAACTAATAATGTTATCGCCGAAATAATTAGTATTTCTTTTGCATTAACGCTCATAAATGCCAAGTCCAAAGATTTCTCGATTTGACCTGAGAATAGCTTCACTGTGAGTATGGATAATCCAATTCCTATTACTGCCCCAATAAATGATAGTACTACTGAGTATTTTAGGATAATGGATTTTAGTTTACTCTTTTTTATACCAAGTATTCTAAGTGTTGCCATTTGCTTTTCTTTGTCTTTGAAATCAACTGTAAATATCGAAATTAATACGATTATTGCCATTATCAATGTAAATGTTAGTAGTATTTTCAAATATTTCATAAGAGAGAACATTTCTTTGGATAGATTGTCTACGAAGTTTTTGTTCATGACAACCATAGTGTGTGTACCTCTAAGTGATTTCATAAGGTTAACTGTTAATTGCTCACTATCTGCATTATCTTGTTTTTTTATTAAAATTGAAGATATTTCAGAATTTGGAACGTATTTTTGTGGATGAACTTTAATAGAATCTTGTAGCATTTTCTTCGCCGTATCAAAATTCATGAATATTGCATTATCAAATCCAAGACCAGTTTTCATTAATTTTGATTTTACTTTGTATTTTTTGCCGAAAAAAGTCAATGTGTCTGCATCAACTACACTCACGTTATTTCCGATTAAAATTTCTCCGTCTTTCAATTCCTTTACATCTTGCTTCATCCAAGGTTTAATTGTAAAGTCCTTTTCAAAATCAATTCCTATAGCTTGGACAGGGAATGAACAACAAGATTCTTGAAGAGTCGCAATGTACAATTGTGGAGCTGCTTGTTTTACTCCTTCGACTTTTTGTACTTTATCAAGCACATCATTTTGCATGTAAAATTCCGAAGGTTTACCAGATACGAATAGTGCTTCCTGTTCTTTTCCGCTTTTTTCTGGAACAATCATCATGTCTGCGCCCAATCTTTGTTTCATATTATCAATTGAATTGTTAAGTCCAATTGAAAAATACATGCTTACAAACAAAAGTGCAGACACTATCGCCATAATCAAAACTATTATAAAAGTTCTGACAGGATTTGATGACATCCAGTTTTTAAGGTAAAGTTTATCTTTCATTGATACTCTTCTTCAATACCACAAGATAAGCTATTGAAATTATTGCAAGAATTATCGAGCAGATTGACACTGCTGGAATTGTCTTCATTTGACAAGCGGCACCTGCGTGTTTACAACCACCTATTACAAATTTTGCTAATAAGAATGAATCAATAGCTAAAACTGGAACTGCGATATTAATTCCCCATTCGATTTTTTCGTCTTTAATGATATATGCTATGATTAATAAAATCACGATACTTATTGCCACTACAAATACTGCATTTGACATGTGAAAGCATTTCATCGGCATTTTGCCTGGCATTACTTTGCATGGTTTTGCAATAACTTTTGGTATTAATGCTAAAATAATCGCCGCTACCAATTGTAAAATTTTCAAAATTTTCTTCATATTTTCCCTCTTAAATATTTAATGTTTCTAATATTATTTACTTTTTACATACAAATTATTTTATCATAAATATCATTAGTTCATTAATTGAAATTTTCTATAAATAACGCCGTATTTTTAACTTTTTGCAAATTTTTATCATTTAAAATTTTAAAATCATCGTACAAACATTGAATTATAGACATTTCTTGATTGTGTTTTATTTATAGATTTTCCCTATAAGTAAATATGTGTTTGTTAAATTTATTTACAATTGGGTATATTACTATAAAGTATTTGCGTATTTTGTAAAATAAAAGGTATATGATAAAATATATATATTAAATACCACGAAGAGAGAGATATTATGGATTTAAAACAATTAGAAACGTTCATAACTGTTGTGGAATGGGATAGTTTTTCTGAAGCTGCTAAAAGACTTTATCTTACACAGCCCACGATAAGCACCCATATCAAACAAATTGAAAATGAACTTAATGCAGAATTATTAAAAAGAACAACTAAAAAGTTAGAGCTTACTCCTGAAGGAAGAGAATTCTACAACTACGCTAAGGCTATTTCAAGGATTATGGAAAGCATGCAGGATTCTTTTTCAAAAAAAAGTCTAACTACCTTCAACATCGGTGCAAGTTCTGTTCCTGCAACATATATTCTACCTTCTCTTTTAACAAAATATCACAAATCTCACATCAAAACTTTGGTTAATATAATTCAATCAGATAGTTTAACTACGATTGACGGAGTTATAAATGGTTCTATCAATATTGGAATTGTAGGCATGACTACAATGGATAAAGAACTTACCTTTGAAAAAGTCCTAAGCGATAAGCTAGTAGTAGTCACACCATATAACGATTATTATAATGCATTGAAGAAAAACAATGTCAAGATAAGTTCTATTTTAAAGGAACCAATAATTTTTCGTGAACAAGGTTCTGGAACATTAAAAGAATCTATGAAAATGATAGACGCTTTAGGAATCAGCAAGAATTCACTGAATTTGATTGGAACAGCAAACAGCACAGAAACTTTGAAGCAATGCATTCGAAGTGGAATGGGAATATCAATTATGAGCAAACTTTCAGTAGAAGAAGAAGTTGCAAATAATCAATTGATTTCTTTCAAAATCGACGATTTCGAATCAGTACGTCACTTCTATCTGGTATATCGTTCCAACTCTTTACTCTCAGAGCCAGTTATAGATTTCGTAAAATTCACAAAAAAATACTTAGAAGAGAATTTTTAATTCATAAAAATAACCGCAATAGCTCATACTGTAAGCATTGCGGTTTTATTGTGTTTGTTTTTATTAAGTAAGATGAAGTAAGTCATATAAATAATAATGAATGATATCAAAGTATAATGGACGAGTCCTCTGAAAAAAATTTTATAAAATTCAATCGAGAAATTCGTAAAAATTCAACTGTTTGAGCGTAGTCGAGTTTTGAATTTTAGAATTTTGAGATTAGAATTTTAAAATTTTTGTAAGCGAGACGAAGCGAGTTATACTTTGATATATTTTAGGACTTACTCGCTTTACTTTTTTAGGAGATTTAGCTACTAGTCCCTCATCATCAAATTACTTCAAATTTTTTTGCTTTTCCTTGTCTTTTTTGTCGATTATTTTAGCCATTATCAAGCTCACAACAGTAAGTCCTACTACCAAAATAATCGCTTGGTAGAATTCCTTGGATCCTACATTTAACACTTTATCCCCTAAATTCAAATACACAAGTGTTCCAGGAATTATTCCAAGAACTGATGCAAACATATATTTGGACAGGCTTATGTTCGTCAATCCAAATCCGTAATTTATAAGATTGTATGGAATAATCGGAATCAATCTGCAAATGAACAAAAGAGTGAACAGTTTTGAATTTGGTGCATTTAATATTCTGTCCCTATTTTTTTCGGAGAATTTTTCATTAATCATCTTAACAACATAATCGTGTCCAATTTTTCTAGAAAGTTCAAACATAAGCAAGCAGTTCATCGATGCTCCAATAACTGTGTAAATACTTCCCTTAACTAGCCCGAAACTAACTCCACCGATTAACGCTAATGCTGGCACTGGAAAGAATCCGATCGGGAGAATTGTGAACAATAAAATATACACAACTGCTCCCCATGGGCCGGATTTTTGTACCAAATTTCTGATTGAATCGTAAGGAACGAATACCATCAGTCCCACAGTTAACGCAACTAAAAGAACTATCAAAAATATTTTCTTGAATTTTTCCATATTTCACCTACTAATTATATTTGAATTCATTGTATCGTATAAATTTAATATAATCAACTAAAAAATGCACACAGCTTTGCCATGTGCATTTCAATTAATATTAAACTTTCAAATCAACAGAGTATTCTGTGTCGTATTTTGAAATAACTGGTTTGACGTCTTCTTCGATAAATTCAACCACTTGTTCTGGGCATCTTCCAATGTAAAGTTTGCCGTCTAAAAGTGAATTCAAATCGTCTTTGTCAAGATTAAAAGCTTCGTCTTTTTCCAATAATTCTAATAAATTATTGTCTAGTCCTTCTTCTTTTACTCTTCTACCTGCAACCATTGAATATTCTCTGATTTTTTCGTGAAGTTCTTGTCTGTCGCCGCCACGTTTTACAGCTTCCATCAATATATTTTCAGTTGCCATAAATGGTAATTCTTCATTAACGTGTGCTTTGATTTGGTTTTCGTAAACAACAAGTCCGTCTGTAACGTTGATTGCTATTTCCAAAATACTATCCACAGCCATGAAGCTTTCTGGAACGCTCATTCTCTTGTTTGCAGAGTCGTCCAACGTTCTTTCAAGCCATTGAGTACTTGCTACAAATTGTGGGTTTTGAACCAAACTCATCACGTATTTTGAAAGTGATGAGATTCTTTCGCATCTCATTGGATTTCTCTTGTAAGCCATCGCTGATGAACCGATTTGTGTCTTTTCAAACGGTTCTTCCAATTCTTTTCTGTTTTGCAAAAGTCTGATGTCGTTTGTCATTTTATGAGCTGATTGTGCGATTGATGATAGAACTTGAAGCACGTGGTAGTCGATTTTTCTTGTGTATGTTTGTCCACTCACGCTAACTGCGCTGTCAAATCCCATTTCTCTTACGATTTTCTTTTCCAATTCTTTTACTTTGTCGTGGTCATTGTCGAAAAGTTTCAAAAATGATGCTTGAGTTCCAGTAGTTCCCTTTACTCCTCTCAATTTCAAGTTTTCTTTTCTGTAAATAACTTCTTCCAAATCCATAAGGAAATCTTGAATCCACAAAGTAGCACGCTTTCCAACAGTCACTAATTGTGCTGGTTGGTAGTGAGTGTAGCCAAGTGTTGGCAAATCTTTGTATTTAATTGCAAAATCAGACAAGTGTTTAATCAAAATCGCTAACTTTTTCTCTACAATTTCAAGTGCATTTCTCATCACAATAATGTCAGTGTTATCAGTTACATAGCAGCTTGTCGCTCCTAAGTGGATAATCCCAGCTGCGTTTGGACACACTTCTCCGTATGTTTTCACGTGAGCCATTACATCATGACGAAGAACTTTTTCGTATTCAGCAGCCTTGTCAAAGTCAATGTCTGAAATGTGCGTTTGCAATTCTTCTATTTGTTCGTCTGTAATATTAAGTCCCAATTCTTTTTCAGATTTCGCCAATGCCAACCACAATCTTCTGAAAGTTTCAAACTTAACTTGAGAGCTGAAATTGTGGCTCATTTCGTGGCTTGCGTATCTCGTGTTTAATGGACTTTGGTAAATATCGTTGTTCATTATTTCTCCTTGAAGTATTCTACTGCATTTCTAAAAATATTTTGCTTGTCGATATCGTAAATATTTTTGTACAAATCATCTGCGATTCTTTCAGTGTGACACATTCTTCCCAAAATCTTACCATCTCTGGATAAAATTCCTTCGATATTGTAGTCCGATCCGTTTGGAGAGATTTTGTAAGCAGAGAAAACTTGTTCATTATCTAAAAGTTCTTGGAGTTTGTCTTCTTTGATTACAAATCTTCCTTCACCGTGTGAAATCGGCATTCTGTATGTCTTGTTCAAGTCAATTCCATTTGTCCAAGGACTGTTATTAGTCAAGCACAATGTGTCTACAAATGTCGCAATGTGTCTTCTGTTAGTGTTGAATGTCAAGTTTGGATCGTCTTGTTCTGGTGATGTAACTTTTCCATAAGGAAGAAGTCCAGTCTTCACCAATGCTTGGAATCCGTTGCAAATTCCAATTACCAATCCGTCGTGTTCGTTCAACAAATAATCTATCGCACTACTTATTTTCTCATTTCTTAAGATATTTGCCAAGAACTTAGCTGATCCATCTGGCTCATCTCCTAGTGAAAAACCTCCAGGAATGGCAAATATTTGCGCTTTTCTAATTTTTTCAGCCAAAACATCAATAGAATTCAATATATCTTCTTGGTTTCTGTTTTTGAATAGAACAATTTCTCCATCTGCTCCATTTTCTTTGAACGCATTCAATGTATCCCATTCACAGTTTGTTCCAGGAGCTGCCAAGATTACAACGTGAGGTGTATCAGTTGGTTTCTTGGATTTCATTCTACGTTGTTCGATTTTTTTGTTTTCTATTGGTTTGTACTCGATTTTTTCTTTTGGTGTGAATACTTTATTTAAAACCGTAGTGTAGCCTTCTAGTAATTTTTCTGAATCTAATTTAACATCATTTACGATAATTTCATCTGCAAAATCACCGATGTGTTCGATATTTTCGTCGTCTTCAATATATTCAACTACGAAACTTCCGTACATTGGGTTGTACAAATTATCGTATTTGATATTAAAACCAGTGTTTCCTACAGATTGTTCAAAAATATTAGCCAACAATCCTTTCTTATCCAATGCAATCGCAGAAATAATATTTTTGTTTCTGATTTGTTCTGTGATAAAATCGAAATTTTCTTCTAATTTTCCAAGGTTCAATGTTCCATCTTCTTCGTAAACAGTTTTGATAAGACCGATTTTGCCCTTGCCTTTCAAATCATTCGTAATGATGTTGTCCACATCTTCGTGTGTCACTGCAAATGAAATCATAGTTGGTGGAACCTTGATATCCTCGAAGTTTCCACTCATACTGTCTTTTCCACCGATTGGCATTGCTTTGAAATGTTTGGAAACAGTGAATGCACCAAGTAATGCTTTCAATGGTTTGGACCAGATCTTTTTATCTAGCATTTTTTCGTAATATTCTTGGAATGTCAATCTGATTAAGTTTTTGTCAGAACCCAACGCGATTAGTTTACTGATTGATTCCACAACTGCGTAGTATCCTCCCAAGTATTGAGATTGTTCTGACAAATCAGCATCAAATCCGTAACTCATCATGGATACAGTTTTCATAATTCCGTCCATTGTAGGGATTTTTGCAACCATTGCTTGTGATGGATTCAATTGCAACTTACCACCCATTGGATTGATAACAGTGTTTCTTCCGATTGTGGAGTCGAACATCTCTATCAAATCTCTCTTGGATGTTATGTTGAGTTTTTTAACTTTGTCGTAGAATTTGTTCGCATCAGAACATTTTTCAGTCAAAATTTCTGGAACATCTTCTGATACAACTTCAACTTCAGCGTTTCTATCTGAACCATTTGTGTTGATGAAATCGTAGCTTATGTCTGCAATCAAATCTTCATCGTAGAACATTCTCATTCTGTTAGTATCTGTGATGTCTGCAACCACAGTTGTCTCGATGTTCTCTGCGTCTGCATATTTTACAAATTCTTCCAAATCTTTCTTAGCTATAACACATGCCATTCTTTCTTGTGATTCACTGATAGCAATTTCAAATGGTTTAAGACCTTTGTATTTCAATGGAACCCTGTCCAAATAAATATCTACACCATCGTGAAGCTCACCAATCGCAACGCTCACTCCACCTGCTCCAAAGTCGTTACATTTTTTGATCAAACTTGCAAGCTCAGGAATTCTGAAAAGTCTTTGGATTTTTCTTTCTTCAGGTGCGTTACCTTTTTGAACTTGTGCAGATTCTGTTTTGATACTTGTAACTTTGTGGCTTTTTGATGAACCTGTCGCTCCACCAATTCCGTCACGTCCAGTTCTTCCGCCAAGTAAGATTACGATGTCTCCTTTTTCAGGTTCAATCCTCTTGACATTTTCAATTGGCGCAGCTGCCATTACAGCTCCACATTCCAATCTCTTAGCAACATATCCGTCATGGTAAATCTCATCTACAAATCCAGTTGCCAAACCAATTTGGTTTCCGTAAGAAGAATATCCCTTAGCAGCTTCTTGTGTAATTTTAATTTGAGGAAGTTTACCGTCCATCGTGTCTTCCAATGAAGTAAGAGGATTTCCAGCTCCTGTAATTCTCATAGCTTGGTAAACAAATGCTCTACCGCTTAATGGGTCTCTGATTGCTCCACCCAAGCATGTACTTGCGCCACCAAATGGTTCGATTTCTGTTGGGTGATTGTGTGTTTCGTTTTTGAACATCAACAAATAATCTCTTGTTTCATAGGCACCATCAACTTCCACGCGAACTTTGATTTTAACAGAACAAGCGTTGATTTCAGATGAAATTTCCAAATCATCAAACTCGTTTTTGCTTCTCATATATTTGGACAAAATCGTTCCGAAATTCATAAGATTGATTGGTTTTTCTATGTTTAATTCTTCTCTGACTTTCAAATATTCTTCAAAACTGTTGTGAATTGCTTCGTCAAGTTTTGTTTTTGCATTGAATTCAATATCCAAGAAAGTGTTGAAAGTTGTGTGTCTACAATGGTCAGACCAGTAAGTGTCTAAAATCTTGATTTCTGTTTCGTTTGGATCACGGTCTTCTGATTTGAAATAATCTCTAATACACTTCAAATCTTCGTCATTCATCGCCAATGAGTAATCGTCGACGAATTTTTGAAGCTCATCATCTTTCATATCTCTGAAACCATTGTATGTTTCGTTTTCCAAATTCTTAGGATTTTCTTGTTTCAAAGTTGTTGGGATTCCAAGCAAACTAACCTTGTGACTGTCAACAGGGTTTACCAAATATTTTTCGATTTTTGCCAAATCTTCTTTGTTAGCGCCTTCGATTTCGTAAACTGTCGATGTCTTACAATCCACCTCATCATCCAAAATCAAACTCAATGTGTCAAGCACACCTTGTTTTCTTTGGTCAAATTGACCTGGCAAATATTCCACAGCGATTGCGTTTTTCATATCAGCTTGTAATTTCAACGCATCTTCTCCATAGAACACATCATCTACAGATTTTTCGCTAAGAACTGTGTCGACAATTTTTTTCAAATTATCATCGCTAATTTCCAAATCGTATCTCTTGTAAATTACGAATTTATCCAAATCAATTCCAAGTAAGTTTTCAATTTGCTTTTTCTTTTCCTTAGATTCATAATCGTATTCGTCTTTTTTCCTGACATAAACTCTTTTAACTCTAGGACCAATATCAGTTCTGTGATACATGTTTTTAAAATCCACCTTTTCTATATCTTCATAACAAGCCTTAATAACATCATCAAAATTCTTTTTAGAATTTACAATATTTAGTACTCGGCCACCGTTTGTAACGATTTTGCCGTCGACTTTTTTCGTTCCTGCATGGAAAACAACACTGTCCATATCAGAAAAAGTAATCTCATCACCCTTGTCATAACTTTCCGGATATCCACCAGCACTTACAACAACGCAAAGCGCCTTGTTGTCATTTATTTTCAAATCGACATCGGATAATTTCCCTTCACTTGTTTTCATCATAATATCCAACAAATCATTGTCGATAAGTTCAAGCACGACTTGAGTTTCAGGATCTCCAAATCTCGCGTTAAATTCCAACACGTAAATTCCATCATCAGTTATCATAAATCCAATGAACAACAATCCTCTGAAATCAATGTTTTCTTCTTTTAATCCAGTGAGAATTTTATCCAATACGCTTTTTTTGATTCTATCTACAAATACTTCTGCCTCTACATTTGGAGCGTAAGTTCCCATGCCGCCAGTGTTTGCTCCCATTTCTCTTTCAAAAATCTTCTTGTGATCCTTCGCAGTTGGAAGTGGAAGAATCGTCTTAGAATCAGTAAAGCACAACAAACTCATTTCAAATCCGTCTAGGAATTGTTCGATGACAACCATGTTGTCTTTTTCTAGTACATCTTGCAGAATCTCCTTCAAATCATCAGAATTATCTACAATGCAGACTCCTTTTCCAGCTGCAAGGCCATCTCTTTTAACGACAACTTTGCCATTTTCTTCCAACAATTTATTTGCAAAATCATAAGACTCATCAAAATCTTTGCTCTCCAAATACTTAGCTGTATTGATGTCGTATTTTTCCAAGAATTTTTTCGTAAATGATTTTGAGTTTTCAAATTCAGCGGCTTTTTTTACAGGTCCAAATATTTTAAGACCATTTTCTTCGAACAAATCTGAAATTCCGTCGCACAATGGATTTTCAGGGCCAACAACCGTGAAGTCTATTTGATTTTTCTTTGCAAATTCAAGCAGACCTTGCAAATCATCTGCTTGAATATCTACGTTTTCTCCGATACTTTCAGTTCCAGCATTTCCTGGAGCGAAGAAAACTTTCCTATTTTCATCAAAAGATTTTATTTTACGTCCAAGTGCAAACTCTCTGCCACCTGAACCTACAACTAAAATTTTCATAAAACCTCCCAATTTTTAATGTTTGAAATGTCTATTTTTTGTGAACACCATGCTAATTCCGTACTCATTGCATTTGTCAATTGAATCTTGATCTTTGATACTTCCACCTGGTTGAATAATAGCTTTTACTCCTAATTTGTGTGCAAATTCTACGCAATCAGAAAATGGGAAGAAAGCATCTGATGCCAATACGCATCCAGTAAAATCAACGTCCGGGTGATTGTTGGCTATGTTTTCCAACGCCCAAATCCTAGATGTTTGTCCTCCACCTATTCCCAAAGTGTGAGAATCTTTTGCTAGTACAATTGCATTTGATTTTGTGAATTTAACCACCTTCATAGCAAATTCCAAATCTTTTTTGTCTTCATCACTTGGTTTTTCATTAGTAACTATGTTGTATTCGTCAACACCGAAGTCTTTGTCTTGGATTAAAGCTTTTCCGTTCAAATATTTAATGTCTTCTTTTACTGAATCGTTGTCGAATTTTATCTTAACAAGTCTGATGTTTTTCTTTTTAGTCAAAATTTCAAGAGCTTTTTCGTCGAAATCTTTCGCAGCGATAATTTCCAAGAAAATTTGGCTCATTTCTTCGGCACATTTTTCATCTACAACTCCATTGATGGCGATAATTCCACCGAAAATCGAAGTTGAATCTGCCAAGTAAGCCTTGTGGTAAGCTTCTGAAACGCTGTCTGCAATGGCAACTCCACATGGAGATTGGTGCTTCAATGCAACACAAGAATTTTCTCCCAATTCGTCAGCTAATTCCACTGCAACATTCAAATCGTTGTAATTGTTGAAGCTCATTGCTTTTCCGTGAATAACTTCGCAATCTGTCAATTTGCCGTTTACAAATGGGTCTATGTAAAGATTTGCACTTTGATGTGAGTTTTCTCCGTATCTAAGTTCATCTTCTTTTTTGAAACCAAAAGTTCTGTATTCACTACGTTCTCCAACTTGTTCTTGGAAATATCTTGAAATCACAGAATCGTAGTAAGCTGTCAAACTAAAAGCCTTCATTGCTAGTTTTTCTCTGTATGAATTATCCACGTTGTCATTTTTCAATCTGTCGATAAGTTCGTCATAATCAGATGGATCTGTTACAACCAAAACGTCCTTGTAATTTTTTGCGGCACTTCTAATCAAAGTTGGACCACCGATGTCGATGTTTTCAACGATGTTGTCGTGGTCTCCAGTTTTCAATGCATTTTGGAAATCGTACAAATTAACCACAACAATGTCGATTGGTTGAATATTCAATTCTTCTACAGTTTTCTTGTGTTCTTCGTTATCTCTCTTATACAAAATTCCACCGTGAACGTATGGTGACAAAGTCTTCACTCTGCCTTGCAAAATTTCAGGGAAATTTGTAACCTTGGAGATGTCTATTACATTTACTCCAGATTTTTCGATTTCCTTGTAAGTACCACCTGTAGATATGATTTCATATCCCAATTCTTGTAAACTTTTTGCTAACTTACCAACATTTGTCTTATCCGTTAGTGAAATTAATGCGCGCATGAACTCTCCTCCAATTTTTTTATAGCATCTTTTAAAATGCCATGTTCTATTTTCAAAACTTTCTTTGCTATCTCATCTTCCGATTTACAATCAGAAATATCCACAGACCTTTGAAGTAAAATATCTCCATCGTCTAATTTTTCATTCACGAAATGCACAGTTGCACCGCTAATTTTTTCCTTATTAGCAAAAACTTTTTCGTGAACATGGATTCCATAACATCCCTTACCACCGTATTTTGGAAGCAATGATGGATGGATATTTACAATTGTAAACTCATTTATAATTCTCTTTGAAATTTTAGGCAAGAAACCTGCCAACACGATCAAATCTACGTTTTTTGATTTTAAACATTTGATGATTTCTTCGTCATCTTTTGAAACCAAAGTATCCACGTTGAAATCTCTTGCAAAACCAAGACCAGCTGCGTTTTTGTTACTAACCACAACAACAATATCGCTTTTGAAATAATTTTCTTTTTTTGCATCCAACAGAGCTTTCAAATTGGTACCAGTACCTGAAATAAAAACTGCAATATTCATTTAATCACCTATATAACTATCGGATCCACTGGATAATCTCCATCAAAACAAGCCTTACAGAATTTGTCTATTTTATCGCTGCTGGATTTTACCATTCCTTCCATTGAAATAAACGCTAAGCTATCTGCGCCGATTTTTTCACGGATAGCTTCGATATCCATGTTTGCAGCAATCAAATGCTTTCTTGAAGGCGTGTCAATTCCGTAATAGCAAGGAAATTTTACAGGTGGAGATGTGATTCTCATGTGAACTTCTGTCGCTCCAGCTTCTCTAATTCTTTGAATCAAATTAGCGCTTGTAGTTCCTCTTACAATAGAATCATCTATAAGTACAACTCTCTTTCCTTTTAATACATGTCTTAGTGGATTTAATTTCAACTTAACAGCCATTTCTCTTTCTTTTTGAGTTGGTTTTATGAAAGTTCTTCCCATGTATCTGTTTTTTACCAAACCTTGTGCGTAAGGAATTCCTGTTTTTTGCGCGTAACCTATCGCTGAAGGAATTCCAGAATCCGGGACTGGAACTACCAAATCAACATCACATGGAGACTCTTGTGACAAATATTCTCCGCATCTTCTTCTAAAATTATATGCGTTTGTTCCATCTAATGTGGCATCTTCTCTTGCGAAGTACACATATTCAAAGAAACAATGGCGTGGTGCTTCATCTGTTGTATACATCGAAGAATTTGCTCCTTCTTTGTCTACGACAATTATTTCTCCTGGTTTAACATCTCTGATTTCAGTTGCTCCGACGATTTCTACTGCTGCATTTTCAGATGCAAACACAACATCTTCATCATTTTTCCCCATAACAAGAGGTCTAATTCCCAAAGGATCACGAAATGCTACAAGCTTATCTTTCAAGCACAACACAACTGCGTAAGCTCCTTTGATAAGTTTCATTGTTTTTTTGATAGCTTCGACGATGTCACCTTTGTAATATCTAGCAATCAAATACAAAATAACTTCACTGTCAATCGCTGTTTGGAACATCACGCCGTCTTCTTCAAGTCTTGTTCTTAAAATTTGGTGATTGATAAGATTTCCATTGTGCGCCAAGCTCATTTCAATTCCCTTTGCAAAAGCCATCAATGGTTGAGTATTGTAATCGTGAGAACCACCAGCTGTCGAATATCTTACATGTCCAATTCCTACATTACCAACTAAATTATTCAAATTTTCTTCCTTAAACACATCGATAACAAGTCCCATGCCTTTTTCTCTATGTAGGTTTTCACCGTTGCTAACGGTGATACCACAGGATTCTTGTCCTCTGTGTTGTAAGGAGTTAAGTCCGAAAAATAATTTCTTATTAACTTCGGACTTAGAATATATCCCTATAACTCCACACATCCTAGCCTCTCATTCTATTTAGAACTTCTTTGTAGCCTTCTGTCAAATCTCCCAAATCTCTTCTGAAAATATCTTTGTCCAATTTTTGGTTAGTGTCTTTATCCCACAATCTGCAAGTATCTGGGCTGATTTCGTCTGCTAATAAGATTTGTCCGTCGTCAGTTTTACCGAATTCGATTTTGAAGTCAACTAATTTTAAGTTGATTTTCAAGAAAAATTCTTTAAGTAATTCGTTGATTTTCAAAGTTTCTTCTCTTAAATAGTCGTATTCTTCTTTTGTGATAACTCCAAGAGCAATTGCGTGGTCTTCGCACATCAATGGATCTCCCAAATCATCATTCTTATATGACAATTCAAAAGTTGGTTGATTCAAAACTTTTCCTTCTTCAACGCCGTATCTTTTTGCAAAAGAACCTGCAGTGATGTTTCTAACGATAACTTCAAGTGGCATGATAGTAACTTTTTTAACTCTCATATCAGTATTGTTGATTGTTTCAATGTAGTGAGTTTTGATGCCGTTTTTTTCAAGCATTTCAAAAATCATTGTAGTGATTGCCAAGTTTAGTTCGCCCTTACCAGCAATTGTAGCTTTCTTTTCACCGTTACCAGCTGTTGCATCATCCTTGTATCTGATGATATATTCATCAGCCTTTTCTGTTAAATAAACTTCCTTTGCTTTACCTTCGTACAATTTTTCCATAATACCCTCCTAAAATAAAAAAATAGAGAATTCTAGATAGAATTCTCCTAAATTTTTTGACAATTATACACTTTTTTATTGGACGCAAAAATAGCTATCAATTTGCCTCTCAATTTATTGATAAGGCTTAGATCGTGATTTGTAAATCTCAAATCAAAAAGCTTTTTTATGAAATTTATTGAAATATCAATAACGCTCATCATTTTGCCCCCACTAAAATAATTTACAATATATTATATCACACAGACCTATAATTTGCACCATGAAATGTTAAAAAATAACAAACAATTTCATACACTACATTATTGTAAAATCATTGTAAATTATTTCGCACTCATCTCACGTGATTTTTCCACACAGGCAAGCTGAGCTTGAATTACAGCATTTTTAAGCCCGTATTTTTCTAAAACTTCCACAGCCTTAATAGTCGTTCCTGCTGGTGAACACACCATGTCCTTCAATTCTCCTGGATGTTTGTGAGTTTCCATTAACATTTTAGAAGCGCCAAGCACCGATTGTGCGACGAATTTGTATGCCATATCTCGTTTCATTCCGGTTTGTACAGCTGCATCAGCCATCGCTTCCATAAACATAAACACATATGCAGGAGATGAGCCGCTAACTCCAATCACACAGTCCATCAAACTCTCGTCGATTACTTCGCTTTTTCCAAACGAATTGAAAATATCCTTCACGATTTTCAAATCATCATCATTTATATTTTCATTCGGACAAATCGCAGACATTCCTTCCCCGACAAGACAAGGCGTGTTCGGCATAACACGTAAAATCTTGTGATTTTCCCCCAAAACTTTTTCAATATTTGAAATAGTAACCCCTGCTGCAACAGAAATCACAATAGCTTCCTTATTAATAACATCCTTGATTTCTTCCAAAACTGATGGAATAACGTGTGGCTTCACTGCAAGTATTACAACATCAGAATTTTCACAAGCTTTCTTGTTGTCAGTAGTCGTGTTAACTTTGAATTTTTCTCTCAGGTTGTTTAATTTCTTCTCAGATTTATTTGAAACAAAAATTTTATCTCTATCTATTAACTTAGATTTCACAACGCCAGAAATCATCGCAGATCCCATATTACCAGCGCCAATAAAACATAATTTATTCATAAGTACCTCGCTTGATTTTCTTAACTATATTCTATCAGATTTCATAAAAAAAGAGCTAGAAATCAACTAGCTCCAATTAGAATTTATTTGATTTTTCCCAGAACTTCTTTTGTTTTATCCGCATTCATGTGGTGATAGAATTTGCCATTAATCATAATATTGGGACCATCCTTACATTTTTTGAAACAATTTTGAGTTCTGAGTCGAATTTTTCCATCAGCAGATGTTTCATTAAAATCCATTCCAAGCTCTTTTTTCACCGTCTTCAACACTTCCATTGAGCCGTTTTTCGCACATCTCGGTCCCGAACAGCACACTATCTCGTATTCAACCTTTGATTCTTTTATAGATGGAATGAATTTTATAATCGTCTTGATGTATTTTTCATCAATATCAAAAGCGTCTGCTATTTGCTTTTGGTGACTAATCGAAACACAACCAAAAAAATCCTGGCAATTTCTAATAGAAACCTTCGCTCCCTCTTGGCTACCCTTGCCAAAACTCTCCACAGCTTCCTCTAGCTTTTCCTTGAAAATCAGCTCCTCATTCTTTTCTTCACACATATAATCACCTTTTACCTTTTTTTCTTATTAAGTTTATTGTTAATATAGTTACTTATATCCACAAATTGATCCAGACTTCTGAACACTTGAAAAATTGCAGAACGAATAGCAAAATCTTCGTGAGTTTCTGGCAATTTCATCATATTGAAATGATTTTTCAGAAAATCAATTCTATTTTTCACCTTCGTCATTTCCTCACCATTTGTCAAATTTTCAGAAGTTTCAATTAAAATATCCGAAATGTATTTTCCATCTGAATATTCAGGAGGAATTGTCTTCAAATCATGATACATCTCCTCTAATAAATCCATCTCCCTATCTCTCAAACGCAAATTGTCCAGTATATCTCTGCTATTTTCAATTAAATTGTCATTTTCAATTATCGCAATTTCAATCGCCTTGTCGATGTCTTCATCAAGTTTTGAAATCTTGTCTTTGTATAACTTCACATCTAAATGTGTTATCAGCGATTGTCCGAACAAATTCAAAATGAACGCCATATCTTCGTCAATATTATCGATTAACTTGTTTAATCTATCTTGGCTTGTGGGAGCGTAGAAATTGGTTAGCATTGCAAATCCTGTCCCTATAAACACTAGTGCCATTTCATTCAAAATAATCGCTGAGTCAATTCTTCCGAATGCCAACAAATGTGTCACAATTACACTTGAAGGTCCCAACCCTAGCTCTATCCTTAACAAAAAAGACACAGGCACAAATAATAGCAAATACAATCCGAAAACCCAAGTTTTATATCCCAGTTTTTCAAATAAAAATCCTCCAATCAAAAGAGCAATCACCGCAGACAAAGTTCTCTTCAGCCCACCTTCTATCGTAGCTTTTCTAGTATCAAACACATTTAATATTGCAATAATTCCCGCCGCAGCTGCAAACTCAAGAGATAACTCTTGCGAGACAATTATCGCCAAAAGTGAAGCCAAAGCAGTTTTGACTGTTCTAGATATTATAGATTTTCTCATAATAAACTCCTATATACTTTCGTTGTATTATTTATACCCAATTTGTGTTTCAAATGGTAATTTTAGCCACAATAAAAGCACCTACAAATGTAGATGCCTAATGATTATTTTCAATATCTATCAAACTCAAAACCAACGTCATTATCATAATGAAAAATGTAAAAAACGCGTATAAAAAATTGGCACTCATAATATTAAGTTTGAAAAGCGCAGCAATGCAATAAACATATATGCTAGACCAGAAAATGAACAGTGGCCAATCCTTTCTGTTTTTGAACGTAATTGATTTGTGATGACTAATTAAAATTGATATCAATTTTATAAAAATAAAAATCCAAATCAACAAAAATGCAATGCACGAAAACCATTCATCAGTTATTTTATCTAAAACGAGTGAAATTCCACTTGCCACCGCTACGAACAATACTGCGCAAATTCCTATCAACAGTGATTTTGCAATACTAAAATCTGATTTGTCGAAAGATTTGTCCCATTGTTTCAAAGTCATAAAAATAATTGCTGGCACTTCAAACATATATCCCAAAAAATTAACCCAAATTACGCTCATGAACATATGATGATTGATATCAAGAGTAATTGGGCGCCCATCCCACACCCAGAAACCTCCGTTTAATCTAATGGCCACCACATCCAAAAGCAAATCCATGCTCACAATCAACCAGCCACTCAACAAAGCCTTCATTACATTGCTGATTGAAAACTTGTTTGCGATTCTAAGCGCACACACGCTGATTCCTCCCCACATCAGGCCTCCGAAAAAGGGAAACTGATACGGATAAAAACCAATACTAATGAAAAAATCATTGCTATAATGATAAATATCTGTAAATCTCACTGCCAAAAGTTCCAAGCAAAACCCAGCCAAAGCTCCCGAAATCAAAAGACCAAGCTCTCTGTAGTTTTTGCTTTTCAAAATATCGACAACCAAGACAAATACGATAAAATAGCATAAAATCTCAAAACTATTAATCCAGTTCATAATTTTCCCCACTCTTATCTCGATCTGCTACCCACAATTAATCCCATCAACGAAATCGCACCGTAAATAAATATATAAATTGTGGCACTTTCATTCATATAAACAAGTACGTAAGGCACAAAAATCGCCATAACTAAAAGAGGGTAAAGAATGTCAAAAGAATTCTTCTTTCCACATATTATTGCATTCACAAAAGTTATAACAGGAATTACAAATAATAAAATAAACATTGCACTGCCCGTATCTTTCATTAACAATGTCAACAAATAAAAACAGATTATGTTAACCATTAAATATGGCAAAAGTTTTTTAATTCTATTCATAATATCTAATCATTTTCGTCAATTGATTTGAACGATTGCAAATTATAATCTGATTTCAATTTCTTGAAAAATATACCAGTATCATAGTTTTTATGAAAAGATAAAGTTGTCTCAATCATAGATTTATCATCCATATCCTCATCAATTATGTCGAGTTTTCTCACCTCTACCCCTTGTTCTGAAGTAAAATCATAAAAGCTATTTTGATCAAAATTGTTATTATTAAATATCATTGAGTAGGATTTTGTAGTTTTCTTGTTGATTAAATCACTGATTCCTTTAAGTGAAACCAAAGTTATCAGACAAATAACAGTTGCAATAATTGCCCCTTCATAATATCCAATTCCTACAGCAAGTCCAATCGCTCCTGAAAGCCACAAAGTCGCAGCCGTAGTAAGACCTGAAACACCGTTCTTTTTTTGAAGAATGGTACCTGCTCCCAAAAACCCAATTCCACTCACAACTTGACCTGCAAGTCTTGCAGTATCTCTTGCTTGGTCCTTAGAAATATCACCTATCGCATCTATACCTATGAGCATAATCAAACACGCCCCAACACTAACAATAATGTGAGTTCTAAAACCCGCAGCTCTGTTCTTGATTTCTCTTTCTACACCAATAATAGCGCCTAGTACAGCAGCTAAAATCAACTTAAATGCCACTAAAAAAATATCCATAAATTCCTCCTCATATATTTATACCCAATAATTGTTGTTAATAAGTCATTTTACAGAAAACCAAAATAAAAAAGACGATATTTCTATCGTCCTGTGGATTATTATTTTATAAAATTCAAAAAATCTTATTTGCTATTTATTAAGTAAACATAGAAATCTCGGATGGAATTTTCTCCAAAGAGAATATCCGCTCAATTACTATATCTACCTAAAAATTTCTCAGATATGGCACTATAACATCATAGAATTTTTTGCTCCACTCTGCATGAAACTTTGCCATCTGCAACCAATCAGTTTCGTTTTTTATACTTACATTATTTAGTTTATATGAAATTTTTGATGTCTTCATATCGTCTTCGCGACTCCAAACGAGGGATACTCCAAGTGCTTTTTCAATATCATCTTTATATCTTATAAGCATATCAAAAGCTTTTTTATTCTCTTCTTTCTTAACTTTTCCTAAGTACAATTCAACCATTGCGAAATCAAAGTTAGCCACGCAGTTAATTTTAAAACCGCTAATTCCAAAAAAACCGCTAATCCAGTTTGATTTTGATGGATTTACGTTAGCAAAAGAGTTGCCCTCTTCATGAGCTTCTTTTATTTTTTCTAAAGCATATGCCCAGTACTTTCTTCGTAATTCATATCGCGTTCCTGTTTCTTTATCTACACTTTCATTTTCATCACGTAAGTAAAAAACCAAATCACTTGGATCGGCATCATATAATTCAAACACTCTATTCAATACGGAAATTTTGCTTTGTGTACTTGAATTAGTCCATACGAAAATGCCATCTCCTATTTCAACGCTCTTTTTGAAATCTGATTCATTCGTTGTAAAATGTCTTGCAACATTATCCTCTGTAGAAACGGCAAGTTTTATGATTATACTCCTGTCTTCTGCATATAGAATTTGCAATACTTTCTGGAACATTTCTACCCAACTTGAAACTGGTTGTTCTGTACTTTTATAACTGAAGCTTGTAATTAATCTTCCGCTTAATGAAGCATCGTCGTCCAAAGTAAATGAATCCATCTGTTTTTTTGCCGGCTTAAATTTGCTTGTCGGCGCGGCCCAAATTTCGAGAGCCCTTCCCATCAAATATTTGCTACGTTCTTCGAGTTCAGTCAAAGTCCATTTATCTTTCTTGGCAATATAAGTGTTCATTCGAATGCCACTGTCTTCAAATCCATTCTTCATTGATTTCTTCTCTTCGAATGTACTGTTACTATATTTTGAGTTATAAGCAGTCAAAGTCAGATTTGCAATTCGATGAATCCATGTCTCATGAATTTCTTCATAGTCATCACCAAGCGCCCTTACCCACGCTGGAGTCAGATGTTGCGGCATAATATGCTCGATGGAATAAGTCCCATCATCACAATGGCCATATACATCTTTATCTTCTGCAGTAGAATAATTTTCCAGACGTTCCATAATATAAACCTTATTCTTGCTATTCATTTGGTAAACAGGTCTCTCTGTAAATTTTTCAGAAAATTCATCGTCGTTAGGAAAGCGCGCTCTTTCCTTCTTTGATAAAAGTGCATATTTAAATTTCTCAACATATCCCTCATCATCGCCTTCATATCTCGTGATTTCTCTATGAAGCGTATAAAATATTTTACTCAATGCATTTGCCGGTAAATCACATATCATTCTTCTGAATACATAATTTTCTGTAATCAAAAATATTTCCGCAACTTGGGACATATCCAGTTTATTTTCGTCAAATAGCCTTAATACCTCAAGGAAAAACGGTCTTGTAACCGATGTCTCTAGTTTATTTAGCCTATAGATACACGCATCCAAAGCCTTATTTTTTGTGCCACCGCTTAGTAAAATTTCATATCGTTTAGCATATTCAAGTAAATCTTTCAGAAGATTTTCTACCTCAATCGATTTACTATTAACATATTCCTTGAAGCTAATGTAAATCTTATTTTGTGATGGGATTTTCATCTGCTTGATACTTAAATAATCCCTTACAAATGAGCTAACATCATATTTTGTACACACTTCAATTCTATTCCAATATTTATCATAGTATTCATCTTGTTCTTTTGAAGAAAGTCCCATCAAGATAAAGTTTCTAATTTTATCACCCTCACTAAGATCAAGACCGGTAGAGTTTAGGCTTTCAAATATTAACTGAGGGTTATCCTCATTGTTAAGTGTAATGTTAATAATCTCCAACCTGCATATTGCATCAAATAATTCATCAATCGTTATTTCCTGTTTTTGGATTCTTTCATAGAAATAATTGTAGTTAGTTGTAAGGTTTGACTCTCTAATATATTCATCGACATCATTAAATAACTTTCCAAATGCTTCCTGATCATTTTTTACAGGCTTTAGCTTAATACGAGTCTCTTCTGGCTGGTACTTATCAACCAAGAAATCCTCATAAATCTGTTTGTCCAAGTATTTATCTATCGGTTTTACTACATCAGACTGGATAAGATTATACATTGCTAGAAGCAATAATGAAACTGTTGTTAGTCTTTGTTGTCCATCGATTACAAGAAACTCCGTATTTCTTCCGGATGGTTCATAAACAGAGACCAAGCTGCCAAAGAAATGACTTTTTCTTTTATTTTTTATTATTTTAATAAGATCGTCATAAAGCTGCTTGCAGTTCTCTATCTTCCAGTCATAATTACGCTGATAAACCGGAATTATGAAACGTTTTTTGGAACCTTCCATATACTCTATTAATCTACATTCTGAACCTTTCATGTTCCCTCCTTGTATAATGAACACATAATAATTAGTGATTTTTCTTTTTAATATATGATAATCATAAACTTGAGAATTGACTTTTTCTCTTTTTATCATTATATCAAATAATTATTGTGGACAAGACATTTAATGAAAACTAGAATAAAAAAAGACGATATTTCTACCGTCTTGTGCATTTTGTTTAGAAAAAATATATTTAATTTTTCTAGTTTAATTCTCTCTATTAATTATTCCCATGTCTTTTCTTTTAAAATTTCTGCAATTTGTTCAACTTCTGGTATTTTATCAGTATTTAATATTCCAGTTAAATCAAATATTCTCGCACCCATTGATCCTCCTGTGGACACTTTTTTAAAATCTGTTTCATAAAATTTGTCAATAAAAAAATATTTATGCTTATAATTTTTCCTTGATAAATGTATCCATTGAGATGAAGCCATATCCCAGCGATTGTAAGTATTAGACATGTTATTACATATATTGGCCCGACACCGAATGCGGGCATTTTAAATTCTTGTGATTTCATTGTCTGTCCTAAATTATTGTCCTAACAATTCAATAATTTCATCTTGTGCTTCTCTTCCTTCTTTAAAAAATCTCACCAATGGATAACAGTGGCACATTCCTTTTCCGACAATAATTTCGTATGGTACGTGGTATTTTTCCATTGCTTTTTTAAAGGTTTGCGCAAAGGCATAGAGGCATTCATTTTCTCCGAAATAAAAATATGTTTTCGGAAAGTCTGTAAAATCTCCTACAGTTCCATCTAACATATATTCAGGTATGTCTTCATCTCCTTTTGCAATTTCTCTTGCAGTTTTGATATACGTCGGATCAATCATTACATCCTTGTGGTTAAGTTCTTTTAATTTCTCCCAAATTTCTTTGTTTTCATCGACAGTTACATCGGGAATTCCTCCCGGAGAAACTGAAATAATCTTACCTGGCATTGAAAGTGGTCTTCCTATGGCGTTGTTATGCAAAAAAATCCCTAGTGATAGACAAGCTCCTGATGAAAATCCGAGGACATTTATGTTTTCTGACCTATAAGTTTCGGTCATAAGCTTATATGTTTCAAAACAAACTTCATATGTCTTATCTATTTTTACATCTTCTGAACAAAGTGGATAGAATAAAAACCATACATCGTTATGTGTTTGTTGCATTATTCTTTCCGCCAAAGAAAAATCCAATTTGTCCGGTTGTGTAATCATTCCTCCACCAAATAGATAAAGAACTGCACCTTCTGAAGGAATTTGATTTTTTTGATATGAAATCAGTCTGTAACCCATAACATCTCTGTCATAAAGATAGTAATTCTTTCTCGTAGCCCTTGCCTTTGCCTTTTCTAAATCAAATACTATTTTTGCATTTTCACATTTTGCATACTCAAGCATCTCTTCTTTGTTCTTTAAAAACATTTTTTTGACTCCGATAAGTCTTACAATTGTCGATGCAATTTTGTAAGTTAAGCTCATTTTATTCTACTCCAATAATAATAAATTAATCACAAACTTTACCAATTTCTTATTCATATAACATTGGTTCATTCTCTATCACCTGTGATAAAATAATCACAGCAATCTGCTCCATTTGCTATCGTGCCTTTTCTATGTAAAACTCCATGTTGAAGACTTATCATAACCTCATCCAATTCACAGAATAGCGGCATTAATTCATGTACCCCAAGCTTTTTAGTGTATGTGAAAATAGGGCAACGAGTAATTCTGTAATAACAAGCGCCCTCATATGGTTCTCCCACAAAATCAACCTTAAACGATGTGGGATAGAGTTTTTGTTTTTCTTCTGTATACCATTTATAATACTCAACTATATTTTTCTTATTAGCCTCTTTTCCTCTCTTAGTATTTAGATTAGTTAATGAAAAAAACCATTTGACAAAATACAGAGAGCGACGCATCATTTCCTGTATGGTCTCTGGTGCAATTTCTTTTTCGCTTGCTAAATATGGTGCAACAAATACAAGAGCGAACATCTCATTGTATGCCATTGGATTATCATCTCCGATATCATCTGCTTCTTCTACTAGTTTTCGATAAATTTTTTTGCTTTTTTTGAGGATATCCCTAGCATACTTTCTTCCATATTTTTCCACCAAAACTTTTTTCATAGGATATTGAAACTGATAGAAATAAAAACTGTGATATTTCATTTTTATCCTTGCCTTTCTTTATCTTATCTATTTTCTTGCGATAAATACGACTTGTTGTTTTCTATCTAAATGATATTCAAAATTAAATCCCAATTTCCCAAGCATTCTTGTTAAGTCGTCGGGTGTGTATACTTCCATTTCTATCATATGTGCTAATTTTTTTACATCTCTTCTTTTCATAGATGATACTTCATTGCATATTAAAAATTGTCCTCCCATTTTAAGCACACGATAAATTTCTTTGAAACATTCTTCTATGTCATTCCAAAAATAAATAGTTTCAAACGCTGTGACGATATCTATGGATTCATCTTCAAAAGGAAGGCTTCTTACGTCTCCCAGTGAAATCTCGCATCTTCCAGACTCAATCGCTTCTTTATTTATCTCACTAGCCATCTTTACACTTGTTTCTGAGTGGTCAATTCCGTAAACTTTTTTTGCTTTAGTTAAAAAATATTCTATGTTACGACCCCCGCCGCAGCCCAAATCTAGGACAATATAATCGTTTTCAATATTTATGTAAGACCTTCCCCAACTTGCTAATTTTTCATGTCCTTTATTCATGCTTTTTAACATAAACCTACCGCCAAAATTGTCTTTCGGTTTTCTAAAATTTTCAAAAAAACGCTTAAACATTTCCTCCTCCTCTTGATACTTATTCTCATCTATATTATACCACTTTTTTTCTTTTTGATTTAAGATTTTATGCAAAACAAACTGGTGTAGACGATAGATTACGACTTCCACAACAAATTTCATATTACTTTTTTTTAAAGACGAATTGTCAATTCAAATGCAACACCTATGGTAAGAAACCAAAAAGTTCTTCTTTAGGTGTTTTATATTGTATACATTTTCTAGGTCTATTATTCATTAAACTTAAGTTATAATTTAAATCAACTATATCTACTTCCGATAAATCCATACCTTTAGGATAAAACTCCCTTAAAAGTCCATTACTATTTTCATTTGTACCCTTTTGCCATGCACAGTAGGGGTCACAAAAATAAGTTTTACATCCTAACTCTTTTTCTATTTTCTCAAATTCTGAAAATTCTTTACCTCTATCAAAAGTTATTGTTTTTACTAATTCTTTTGGAAAATCTTTTAGTGCATTGATTATTGCAGGCGTTACATTTTCTGATTTTCTATTTTCAACTAGAATTGCTATATAGTATCTAGATTTTCTTTCCGCTAAAGTTACGAAACAGTATCCACTTTTTCTTTTATGATCGAACCTGCCTGATTCTACTGTATCTGCTTCCCAGTGACCTAGCTCTTGCCTTTTGTATATTTCTTTAGGTCTTTTCTTAATTGTTCTTCCTTTATCGTTGAATTTTCCTCTTTTTTCTGCTGGTCTTTTAAACTTTCCTTTTCTTCTTAAATTTTTCATACTGGTTTTTGGCAGTTTTTTTGCGTGTATGAGCCTATATATGGTTGATGTAGATGGTATATGATTAGTAGCATTTGTTTTTCTATTTGATATTTGTTCAGGTGACCAATATTCATTAATTTTTATAGTTAAATACTCAATAACATCTTTAGTAAACTTGGTTTTCCTATGACAATCTTTCCTTCTATCACGATATTTGTCATTTGCCTTTATTGGGAAATATCTAGTGTTACTTCCTCTACTGGATTTTATTTTAGAAGAATTTCTTTTAATTTCTCGAGATATTGTACTAGGTGACCTTTTAAGCGCTTGTGCAATTTTCCTTATACTCATTCCTAAATTTAAAAATTGATAGATACAAGATCTCTCTTCTATGGTAAGATGGTTATAGCTCATAGTTAATCGCTCCTTTTAATATGTTTTGTTTGGTCACTTACATATTAACACAGCTGATTAGCTATGAGTTATTTT